>NZ_JARESU010000023.1:0-111665 GCF_046027075.1 Paraburkholderia sp. RL18-085-BIA-A
CTGTGCCGCTCGCGCCCGCCTGCTTGGGGGCACCGTATGCTGTGCCTCGCGGACAACGCCGGCTACGGTCCGGGATATTTAGCGCTTTGGCGGTTACACGAGTACGAAAACCAAAAAGACTTACACGCCAATGCGTTGTAAGCCTTTATCTGCTTGGTTGCGGGGGTAGGATTTGAACCTACGACCTTCGGGTTATGAGCCCGACGAGCTGCCAGACTGCTCCACCCCGCGTCCGTCGAAGAAAAGATTATAGAACAACGCCGAAGCCAATGCAATAGCTATTTAAGAACCGGCTCTACGTCGCACCTAGGGCACGCGGTAAATCGCTCGCGGCAATCCAAAGTCCAAACTTCCAGCCCGGGGCATGCATTAACCGCGCTGGCCCGCCTCACAAGCCCAAAGCCAAATGCCCCCACCAAACGCTGCGCTAGAATTCAGGTTCTCTTCACGCTCGCCGTCAAGCATTCACAAACAACGGACAGCGAGCGCTCCAACCCTCACCTTGCTCTGAACCCCCCATGGATATCGCTCACGACCTGCAGGTCATTGCCGCTCAGGAACAAGCGCTGGTGTTCCCTCAATTCGACGCCGACCGCGCCTGGCAAATCGGCGCCTATCTTCACGAGATCGCAAAGGCGCGTGGTATCGCCGCGGCCATCGACGTTCGCACCTTCGGTCAGCCGCTGTTCTTCAGTCTGCTCGGCGGCGCGACGCCCGACAACGTCGATTGGGCGCGTCGCAAGGGCAACACGGTCGCGCATTTCCGCCGCAGTTCGTATGCGATCGGCCTGAAGATGCAGCAGGCGGGCAGCACGCTCGCCGACAAGCACGGCCTGCCTGCCACGGAATACGCGTCGCACGGCGGCGCGTTTCCGTTGACGGTGGCAGGCGCGGGCGTCATTGGTTCGATCACGGTGTCCGGCCTGCCGCAGCGCGCCGATCATGAGCTGGTGGTGGAGGCGCTATGCGCGCATCTCGGCCACGACTACAGCAAGCTCGCGCTCGCAAAGGCCTGACGCGATGCGGGTGCCTTCCTATGCATTGCTCGCCATCTCCATCGTCGCCGAAGTGATTGCGACCTCGGCGATGCGGGCGTCGGACGGCTTCTCGCGACTGCTACCCTCAGCGGTTGTCGTGCTCGGCTACGGCGTCGCGTTCTATTGCCTGTCGCTCACGCTCAGGAGCATTCCGGTCGGCATCGTCTACGCCGTGTGGTCCGGCGCGGGCATCGTGTTGATCACGCTGGTCGCGCTGGTGCTCTACCGCCAGGTGCCGGACGTGCCCGCAATTATCGGGCTTGGACTGATCGTGGCCGGCGTCGCCGTGTTGAACATCTTTTCGAAGATGCAGGCGCATTGACGCGGCGTTCAGCCATGCGATGCGCCTGGCGCACGCTCACTTGCAGCGCACGATCATTGAACGGTTTTTCACGTTGGCCGATACGACGTTCGTGACGCTGCCGCCTGCCGTGCCGCCTTCGTCGTTATCTTTCGACACGATCTCGTAGCCGGTCGCGCCGCAGGCTTTGCCGGCCTGCACGTAGCAGGAAGCCCAGCTGGACGCCGCGTCGGCGCCGCTGCAATTCACCGCGAAGCCGGTCTGGCCGTTCGGCAGGTTGATCAACGACGTGGTGTTCGACGATGCGCAGCCGGCGAGGCCCGCGCCCAGCAGCACTGCAGCGGGCAGGGCGGCCGACAGGCCCATTCTGCGGACCAGGGCAAGCGCGGCACTGGAGCGCAAGGGGCCAGGGCGGCGCGGTCGCGTCATGAGATGCATCGTGGTAATTCCTTTCAGGTAGGTATATGGAGGCTTGCCGCTCGCGCGTGAGGTGCGCACCGAAGGCTAGGGTGGTTCGATCGTGATGCCGGCCGCGCCGACCTGGCGGCGGCTTTCCGCGCCGCTTTCGGTGGCTGCGTCTTCCCAGATGCTGATGGCTTTCGGAATGTCGATGCCGTGGCTTTCGGCGTACTCGAACCATACGTTCGCCGCATCCGGCTCGGGAAGTTGGCGGTTCTGCAGAAAATATTTTCCCATATTGCGCTCGCGGGTCTCGAAATGGCGTCTTGCGGCAGCACGGACCGTGCTGATCACCGGGTTCGACCGGCGCGGCGCAAGCAAGTGCAATCCGCTGCATGTCGTGCGTGGTGCGTCGGGGCAGAACTTATCCGCGCGCGGCGCGCCTTACTGACGTGTGGTTCGCCGCGAGTGCATGCGGGCGACCATGAATCGCAATGAGGAGAAAGACTATGGCTGAACGGGTCAGCGGCCCCTATCGCGGCTATTACATCAGCGCCGCCGCGCGCCTCGTGCCGGCAATCGACACGCCTGGTGCGGCCGCGGGCGGCACCTACGTCGGATCGGTAAGCCTCGCCGAACTCGGCCCGGACGATCCGCACCGGATCGAAACCTTGCTCGACCTCGGCGGCGAGCAGCGCTTCGGCGGTGAAGAGGAGGCGCTGCTGTTCGTCGAGCAGGCGGCGCGCGATTATGTCGATCGTCTGCTGGGCGGGCATTGATGGCGATGCGCGGCCCGCACAAATCCCCCGCCAGATGTGCTGACGAAAGCAGCCCATGCGCTGGACCGCGGTCCGGACGCGCGAGTACCATAGCGGGGTCGACGGCGGCGGGCTTGACGGCTCTCGCCGGCGCCGCTCTCCTGCACGAACCTTCTGATGAGGCGACCATGGAAATACGGTTTCCCGCGGACGCGCCTGCTTACCGCGGTTCCAATCTGACCGTTGTCTTTCCCGCGCTGGTGGACGGCGAGCCGGTGCCGTGCGCGATTTCAGTGGAAGCGCTCGAAGATCACTTCGGCGCCTACTCCGAGGACCGTGAAGGCTGGCTGCGCGCGTTCGACGCCGGGCGCACGCGCATCGAGGCGGTGGCGCGTGAGCACTTGCAGATCAGCAACGGTACGCCCGTGCTGCTGAAGAGCGGCCACTTTCCGCCCGGGAAGGTGGCGCGGCAGGTCGGGTCCGGCTAGTCCTGTTCGTCGGCTGGCGCACGTTTGTACGCGTGTGCGGCGACGATAAAGTCCCATCGAACAGCGTGGTTTGCGAAGATCGTTCGCCAACGTCCGCGAACCGCTAGCCCTCATTCAAGCCGTTTTCGCGGCGCTTCGCCCTGTGGCGCCACGAGCCGATGCCGCGCTGCGCGCGGCTTCGAAACAACGCCGGATCCCTTCCTCATACGGCGTTTTGACGATTGGACCAAGCAACTGCGTCAGCGCGGAGTCGTCGAGCACGAGCGGCTCGGTCATCAGGTAGTTCATCTCCACCAGTTCGCGCATCAACGGATTGAACAGGCCGAGTACGCGCAGCATGGTCTTGCCGGCCACCATCAGCTTCGGTTTGAGACCGGCCAGCGCGTAGGCCTGCGTCACCACCTCGCGTTGCGTGAGCGTGCCCGCGCCGGCGAGATGCCACCAGCGGCCGTACGCTTCGGGCGTGCGCGTGAGCGTCTCGACCACCGGCCCGGCATCCGGCAGGTAGATGAATTCGTGCGGCACATCCACCGGGCCGATCACCTGCGCGCGCTTTGCAGTAGCGGCGCCTTCGAACACACCATTCAGCAGACTGCGTTCGATCGCCGGCCCATAGAAGTCAGGCAGGCGCAGAACCAGCGTCGACAGGCCGTTGCGGCCTTGCGCGGCGAGGACGAGATTTTCCTGCGCGAGCCGCATCCGACCTTTGAACGTGTGCGGCTCACGCGGATGATTCTCGCTGACCGGATTGCCGCGCGCGCGGCCGTACGGATACACCGTGCCGATCAGAATGAAGCGTTCGACGCCCGCTGCCACGACGCCTGCGAGCGTTTTCTCCATCAGCGGCGGATGCTTGGCGAACTGGTCGTAGGGCACGCCGACCAGATAGATCACGGTCTGCAAACCGTCGGACGCCGCGCGGATCGACGCGGGATCGTCGGGATTCCATGTGACGATTTCCGCGCGCGGATCGTGGCCGAAGGCGGCCACGAGCGGGGCGCGCGAGCGGCCGACCACCCGGTAATCACGGCCCGCCGCGCTGAGCGCCGCCGCGATGGTCTGGCCCGCCGCGCCCGCGGCGCCGAATAAACCCACTTTTCCTGACGTTTCCACGGCAACTCCTTGAAAGAGCGCCACGTCGCGCCCTGGTGGTTTTGACGATTGAAAAATTAATGAACGCCGTTCAGTGAACAGTGTTCAGTTTAATTTGACTTTTCAGTTTGTCAAGCCGAGAATGCTGTGCATGGGAATCGTCGAACGTAAGAAACGCCAGAAACAGGCACTGCGCGAACGCATCCTCGATGCCGCGCGGCGCATCGTGGTGCGTGAAGGCTTCGCCGCGCTGTCCATGCGCAAGATTGCCGACGCCATCGAATATTCACCGGCCACGCTGTACCTGCATTTCGCGAGCCGCGACGAGATCGCGCGGGCGTTGTGCGCGGAGGGCTTTGCGCAATTGCTGGCGACCTTCGTGCCGCTCGCGGCGATCGCCGATCCGGCTGAACGGCTCAAGGCGCTCGGGCATGCGTATGTGGCGTTCGGCGTCGCGCATCCGCAAACGTATCGGCTGATCTTCATGGAAGATCCGAGTTACACCGGCGCGGCGTTGGACGGGGCGGCGGGTGCGTCAGGCGCAGGGCAAGGCGGCGCGCTCACGGACAAGGACGCGGCAACTGCGGCGATGGCCCCCGCGGTGAACACGACGGCTTCCGCAACGGCGGCGATATCGGCCGATCCGGCAACAAGCGATGCAGCGAGCCTTGCAGCAGGTGCCACCGCCGACGACCCAGGCACCGCCGCTTTGCACATCATGCTCGCCGCGCTCGAAGAGTTGCGCGCAGTTGGGCGCTTGCCGGCGTCGACGGATGTGGCCGTGTGGGCCGAGGCGTTCTGGGCAACGCTGCATGGAATCGTCGCACTGAATCTCACGTGTCCGGTGTTTCCAACTGCGCCGCTCGACACGGTGGTGGGTGTCGCACTCGATGCGTGGCTGGGTGTGCCGCAAGCCACACCACAACCAGCGAGCCGACGCGCCGCGCAACCACGCGGTATCACGAGCGCCGAGGGGGCACGCAAGAAAAAGCCTGCTGTCGACCACGCTGCACAGGCCTCGCAAGTCGAGTCGCCTGATAGGCCGGACAACGGCCCGCCGGCGCCATCACCGCACGCCAGCTCACCAAACGCGCTGCCCAAAAACCCCCTCAGCGCCGGCGCAAAACGCAAATCCACGACCACGTGATAACGTTCAAGTCCATTTCCACTCAACGCCGTCGTGTCTCGTTCTCCATGTCCATTTCCGCCTCGCCCGCCGTCAGCGACGAAGTCGCGACTTACGTAGCCAACCGCATCGGCTTCATCGAACTGGAGCGGCCGAAGGCGCTCAACGCGCTATCGACCGGCATGATTCGCGCGATGCACGCGGCGCTCGATCAGTGGCGTGAAAATCCCGACGTGCTCGCCGTCGTGGTGCGTAGCCAGCATCCGCGCGCGTTCTCCGCGGGCGGCGACATCCGCTTTCTGTACGAGTCGGCGCAACGCGGCGAGCATGAAGCGCGCGACGTGTTCTTCACCGAGGAGTACAGCCTCAATCACGCGATCTTCACCTATCCGAAGCCGTATATCGCGTTGATGAACGGCGTCGTGATGGGCGGCGGCATGGGCATTTCGCAGGGCGCGCATCGCACCGGCGGCCTGCGCGTCGTCACCAACTCGACGAAGATGGCGATGCCCGAAACGCGCATCGGACTCTTTCCCGATGTCGGCGCGAGCTGGTTTCTGGCGCGCACGCCCGGCGCGATCGGCCGCTATCTGGCGGTGACGGGCGAGGCGATCGGCGCGGCCGATGCGCTCTACGCAGGCTTGGCCGACGTCTATATCGACGACTCGGCGTTGCCCGCGCTGGTCGATACCTTGCGCAGCGAACACTTCGAGCGCGGCGCGGACGTGGTCGCCTGCATCATGCGCGAGGCGCTTGCGCATCATGTCGTGCCGCAGCCCGAGGCTTCGTCGCTGGCGAACTCGCGCGTGCTGATCGATCGGCATTTCGCGCTGCCGGACGTGGCGCGTATTCTCGCCTCGCTCGAACGCGAGCGCGCACATGCGGGCGATGCGGCGGAGTGGGCCGAGCAGACCATCGCGGTGTTGCGCGAACGCTCGCCGCTGTCGATGGCGGTGTCGCTGGAAGTGGTGACGCGCGCCGAGGGGTCGATGGCGGACGTGCTGCGCGGCGATCTCGATCTGACGCGTTCGAGCTTCGCCATCGGCGATACGATCGAAGGCATTCGCGCACGCATCATCGATAAGGACAACGCGCCGCGCTGGCGTTTCGCGCGCATCGAGGACGTGAGCGTGGCCGATGTCGAGAAGATGTTCGAAAGCCCGTGGCCGGCGAACGAACACCCGTTGCGCGATCTGCGCGGTTAAGAGCGCGCTTGAAGCGGAAGCGCTTAGGCCGTCGGAGCGGCCGGCATGCGCTTGCAACCAGGCCGCGGCAAAGCGGGCAAAGTTGTGAACCCGCTCAGTCTTCCTCTTCGCTCGCCATGAACGCGCGCATGAACACCAGGGCGCCCCAACCCCACATCGCATTGGCCGCGAAACCCACCGCGAGGCGCGGCAGTATGTTGCCGCTCGGCCAGATGCCGCGCAGCGGATCGATCACGAACACGCTCGCGGCGGTCAGCACGATGCCGCCGAACACGAAAGCTTCCACCCATGGCGCGCGCCGGTGCGGCGCGACCCGCAGCAGCCATGCCATCAGCACGGCCCAGAGCGCGCTCCAGATCGCATTCGCGATGAACTCAGGCAGCCCGAGCGGTAAAAACGGCGCAGTCGAAAAACCGGTTGGATCGATCATGCCGGCGGCGTGCATCAGCGCCAGCGTCGATTCGTGAAAGAACAGGGATGCCAGAAAACCGGCGACGAAAGGCAGGATGAGTTTTTGCATGCATTGCACCGCCAAAATACAGGCGGCGTGATTCGCGTGGCCTGTACCGGGTTATTGGAAACGTGCGCCATTATATCTAGGGGCACCCCGTTTCCCGCGTGCACAACGCGCAACACCCGTATGCTTTAGCGTCGGGCTAATCACGAAAGTGGAAAACCTAAGCTAAAAAAAATCGTTCAAAAGCCGCGGCCCGATCCATAGACTGTTTCTCCATGCAGACGGCGTTTGTCGCCGTCGCCCATTTAATCGAGCGCGTCACGCGCGCGTTCTGGTCGAGGGAAGCCGTCGCGATGTCCTGCCTGATGCCAATCTTCACCCGCCGTCTGGCGCACGCGCGCCGGTGCTTGCGCTGTCGTCCGTAGCCCGCGCCGACGGCGCTCATTTTTCTCAAGTCACTTTGATGTTGCATCGTCCGGCCGAGCGCCGGCTGGATGTGCGCGGCCGGCGTATACGCAGGGCTGCCATGCAGCGTCTTTCGTCAATTCAGTTTCGAATCAAGAGGAGCCGAAAATGAATGTGTTCTGGTTCATTCCGACTCACGGCGACAGCCGCTATCTCGGTACGTCGCAAGGCGCACGCGCAGCCGACTTCGACTACTTCCAGCAGATCGCCGTCGCCGCCGATACGCTCGGCTACGAAGGCGTGCTGCTGCCGACCGGCCGTTCGTGCGAAGACGCGTGGGTCGTCGCGTCGAGCCTGATTGGCGCGACCCGACACCTGAAGTTTCTGGTGGCGATCCGTCCGGGCATTTCGTCGCCGGGGCTCGCCGCGCGGATGGCGGCGACGTTCGACCGGCTATCGAATGGACGCTTGCTGATCAACGTCGTGACCGGCGGCGACGCGGCCGAACTGGAAGGTGACGGCGTGTTCGTCGATCACGACACGCGCTACGAAATCACCGATGAATTCCTGCATATCTGGCGCAAGCTGCTCACCGCTTCGCACACCAAAGACGCGATCGAGTTCAACGGCAAACATCTCACGTCGAAGGGCGGCAAGGCGTTGTTTCCGCCGGTGCAGCACCCGCATCCGCCGCTGTGGTTCGGCGGATCGTCGGCGGCCGCGCATGACATGGCGGGCGAGCACATCGATACGTACCTTACGTGGGGCGAGCCGCCCGAGGCGGTGGCGAAGAAGATCGCCGATATTCGCGCGCGCGCAGCAGCGCATGGCCGTCAGATCAAGTTCGGCATTCGGCTGCACGTGATCGTGCGCGAGACCGAAGATGAAGCATGGGCCGCCGCCGACAAGCTGATCAGCAAGCTGGACGACGACACCATCGCACGCGCGCAGACCTCTTTCTCGAAGATGGACTCCGAAGGCCAGCGCCGCATGGCCGCGCTGCACGGCGGCAAGCGCGGCGGGCGCGCCGAGCTCGAGGTCTATCCGAACCTGTGGGCGGGCGTGGGGCTCGTGCGAGGCGGCGCGGGCACGGCGCTGGTCGGCAATCCCGACCAGGTGGCCGCGCGCATGAACGAGTACGCGGAACTCGGCATCGACACCTTCATCCTGTCCGGCTATCCGCATCTCGAGGAGTCGTATCGCTTCGCCGAACTGGTGTTTCCGCTGCTGCCGAACCGGCGCAGCAAGGTTTCGAATGGACCGCTGTCGGGGCCGTTCGGCGAGATCGTCGGCAACAACTATCTGCCGAAGGCGGCGAGCGCGAGCTGAGTGGGGCGTAGCGCGCTCCAGGTTTTCGACGAGTAATAAGGAAAGCAATCATGACTCCATCCACTGTTAGTGCGCACAGCGATGTCAACGCGAGCGCCGGCGCGCGCGCGCTGCGCCGGATCGGCGCGCATCTCGCGCCGTGGCTCGCGCCGCTCGCGATTCTGCTGGCGTGGGAATTCGCCGCGCGCAGCGGCGTGCTGTCGACGCGCGTGCTGCCCGAACCGCTCGCGGTCGTGAAGGCGGCGTGGTCGCTGATCCAGTCCGGCGAAATGTGGGCGGACGTGAAGGTCAGCACGTGGCGCGCGGTGTCGGGGTTCGCGATCGGCGGCGGCATCGGACTCGTGCTCGGGCTCGCGACGGGCCTCTTCAAGGCCGCCGAAATCGCGCTCGACTCAACCGTGCAGATGGTCCGCAACATCCCGGCGCTGGCGATGATTCCGCTCGTGATCCTGTGGTTCGGCATCGAGGAGCAGGCAAAGGTGTTTCTCGTCGCGTTGGGCGTGTTCTTCCCGATCTACGTGAACACGTTCCACGGCATTCGTTCCGTGGACGCCAACCTGATCGAAATGGCACGCAGTTATGGCGTGAAGGGTTTCGCGCTGTACCGGCATGTGATCCTGCCCGGCGCGTTGCCGTCGATTCTCGTCGGCGTGCGCTTCGCGTTCGGGCTGATGTGGGTCACGCTGATCGTCGCCGAAACCATTTCCGCGCAATCGGGCATCGGCTACATGACGATGAACGCGCGCGAATTCCTGCAGACGGATGTGGTGGTGGTCGGCATTCTGCTGTACGCGGCGCTCGGCAAGCTCGCCGACGTGCTCGCGAAGAGCCTTGAGCGCGTGTCGCTGCGCTGGCATCCGGCTTATCAACGAGGAGCGAAAACATGAGCGCAACGACATTGTCGGCGTCGTTCGGCGGGGTCGCGGGGCGTGATCTGGAGGCTGAACCGGCGCAAGCGCGGAGCGTCGATCACGACGCGGACGCAGCCGCGGGCTTCGAGCAGGGCGAAGCGGCGCACGCTGCACAACGGGTCGCTACACGGTACGACGCACGCCGGCCGGACGGCATGCTCGCGCGCGACGATGCGCAACGCGCGGGCGGCGACGCGGCCGATTACTCGGTGCAATTGCGCGGCGTCGGCAAGCAGTACGGCGAACGTACCGTGTTGTCCGATTTCGATCTTTCGATCGAGCGCGGTAGTTTCGTCGCGATCGTCGGGCGCAGCGGCTGCGGGAAGTCGACCTTGCTGCGGCTCGTCGCCGGACTCGAAAAGTCCAGCTCGGGCGTGCTCGAAAAGCGTACGGCGGACGGCGGCCCGCTCGACACCCGCATCATGTTTCAGGACGCGCGCCTGCTGCCGTGGAAGAGCGTGCTGCACAACGTGATGCTCGGCCTGGGTCGCAGTGCCCGCGAAGAGGCGCGCGCCGTGCTCGCCGAAGTCGGTCTGCTCGAACGCGCCAACGATTGGCCCGCGCAGCTTTCCGGCGGTCAGCGTCAGCGTGTGGCGTTGGCGCGGGCGCTCGTGCATCGTCCGCAATTGCTTCTGCTCGATGAGCCGCTCGGCGCGCTCGACGCGTTGACGCGGATCGAAATGCACGCATTGATCGAACGGTTGTGGCGCGAGCATCGATTCACTGCGCTGCTCGTCACGCACGACGTGCATGAAGCAGTGGCGCTCGGCGACCGGATTCTGCTGATCGAGGAAGGGCGTATCGCGCTCGATCAGCCGGTGGCGCTTGCGCGTCCGCGCGCGCGAGCGTCGGCGGGCTTCGCCGCGCTGGAAGAACACGTGTTGCAACGCGTGCTGAAGACCGCGCCGAACGACGACGCGCTGTCTCATCGTGCGTTCGACGTGCGTGACGAAAGCCGCCCGACGCGGCCGACAGACGTCCGCTGGGCCGTCTGACATTGCTTGACTGACTGTTTTCAACCGCTTCTCTGGAGTCGCTCGCTATGACCATTACCGCAATCAACGTACGCAATCAGTTCAAAGGCCAGGTCAAGGAAATCATCCGCGGCTCGGTGGTGTCCGAAGTCGATGTGGAGACGCCGTTCGGCATCGTGACCTCGGTGATCACCACGCGCTCGGTCGACGAACTGGAACTGAAGGTCGGCTCGGAAGTCGTCGCGCTGGTGAAGTCGACGGAGGTGTCGATCGCGCGCCTGTGAGACTGGCTGTGAAGCCGGCGCTATTTCGCGTTCGCGCCGCTGGCAGGCGGCTCGTGCATCATCCTGTCGTTGGTCGGTTTGCGCGGGCGTTTGATCGGCATGTTGTCCGGATTGCTCGAGCCGCCTGAGCCGGAGGCCGACTCGGGCGGCTTCGCCATCGACGCGCTGCTGTCCTGCGGCGCTGTTTTTGCCGTTTGCGCGAATGCCGCCGTGCCGCTCGTCGCGGCCAGCGCGAGCGCGATGCTTGCGGCCAGCGTGGTCAGTGTGCTTCGGTTCATTTCGTCCTCCTTTGCGACTCCGCCTGCTGGTTTTGCTGCCTTTGCACATGTGGTGATAGACCTGAAGGCTTGCGGAAGATTCGCACGCGTTTGTGTAGCGCTGAGTCGAGCTTTGCCTCGCTGTGCCTGGCTGCGATGAAGGCGAAAGATGCGACGACGTCCGCGCGTCGCCGAGTCGGTTGTCGCGCTTTGTTGCTGCGTTGCTGCGGTGTTGCGGAGTTCAGGGCAGGGCGGCGCAGCGCCCACCGGCGCCCTCAGCCCTCAGCAGAGCACGCCCCGTGCCGGGACCCCGGCTATACGCGTTTCTTCAGACGCGCCATGTCAACTCAAATCACACACCGCAGGGGTCGACACGCGTCTGCATATGCCGCCGAAACTTGCTAGGATGAATTGAACATCCCGGCGGAGATGGCCATGTCGAAGTCATTGAGTCCCGAAGCGGTCGAAGGATTGCGGCGTCTGAACGACGTCGGCGTCGGACAGCAGGCGCCGAAACTGGCGCAATCCGTTTCGGCGGAACTGCTGGCGAGCGGTCTCGCCACCGAAGTGAGCGGCGGAGAGGTCGAGATCACCTGTAGCGGCCGACAATACCTTTCCGGCGATTGCGATTGATCGTCGGATAAGGCGAGGATGGGACGCGTCCCTGCATGCCGCGAGCGGTATCGACGCTCGCTGGGTCAACTTGGCCGCTGTCCTCTCATCAGCGACACCGGGAGGCGAACATGGAGCCGAAGGGCCTCGACATGGGGGATTACCAGGAGCGCTATCGGGACTACGACATCGAGGTCGCGGTCGAGCAGGTGCTCACGGGAGTCAAGGCGCATTTTCGGGTGCTGCAGGGCGACGCGGTGGTGGTCGACTGGCGGCTCGTGCATATCGACAGCTTGTGGTCGACTGAGCATGGCGCTGCCGAAGCGGGCTTTCACGCGGCGCGTGAATTGATCGATGCGGGCCTTCCGGCTTAGCCGCGAGTTTGGTTTGGGAGCGCTGCGGACGTGGGTAAGCGGATCGACTGCCGCGCCATGACTTGCTGCGGTGTTGCGGGCGGCACAACGAACCGATCTTGCGTGCAAATGCAGGGCTGCGCTGCTACGAGTCGCCAACGGAAGAACAGATAACGGTCGACGCAGCCGGGCGAGAGGCGAGCTTCGACGATCGCCGCGTGGCGCCGCCGTAAACGCAACCAGGCGCCGGCATCAGTACTGCATGCGCGGCGCCTGGTTGATCCGCTGCCCTCGCGGGCAGCAGATTCGACGGCAGGTGCTTAGTGGCCGAAGTAAACCGATTGCGGGCCCGAAGCCGGCTGACGCGTACCCGATTGCGACGACACGTTGTTCACGCCGCCGTATGCGTTCGATTCAGCGTTGGCACGTTCAGCGGCAACGGTTTGCGCGCTTTGACCTTGCTGCGAAGCCGGTGCGCCGACCGACGGACGATAGAACGGTGCCGGGCCATAGCCGCTTGCAAAAGCGGGGGCGGCGATCGAGGCAGAAGCGGCAACCAGCAGGGCGGCGATGAGCTTGGTCTTCATGGTGTGACTCCGATAACGTTTCGATTTCAGTTCAGGAAGGCGTCGCAGGGGCCGGTGAGGTGTTGTCTGCAACGTCGATGGGAGGCAGTGTATACCCCTACTATTAAAAATTTGTGTCGATAATCTGAAATTACTATTCCTGATTTCGGAATAATCCGTGAGACGTAGGCGGCGTGGGAACGAGCGGTGGTCCGGCCCTCATGGCCAAGCGTTTTTGGGAGCTAAAGCCCTGGATGACTTTGGGTTATCTGGGAGGGAGAGTCGAAGAGCGCGAATGATGTGCGCCGAAGAACGATCGAAGCGGTGAACACAAACAAAAACGGCGTTGTGAGAAATCACAGCGCCGTTTGCAATATCGTTACTTCTTGAATTCTTTGGGGTGGCTGATGGGGCTCGAAGCCTCGACAATCCAGCCGTCAAAACTCGTTCCAGCCAAGCCCATCAGGGGTTCCAGTTTCTGATTTCGGGACAAAACCGCATTTTCACCCCACGAGTTTATGCGGCTCTCAGGGCAAGAGCACGACTCATCGGCACTACGATCGCCGTAAGGTCAAAGCCTTCTTTAGACTGGTCGCGAAAGTACATCGGTGCGACGTCGGTCCTGAAGCGGTCGATCATGTCGGCGACAGAACCGGCAATGACTTGGCCGGCCTGGATGTCGAGCGCCTTGCGTTTTGCGGAGCGCTCGGCTTCTGCGGTAGCTGCCCGGGTCGCCGTGCGGCGCGGTCGTCAGCGTCTCGCTGCGGCCGTCCGGATACTTGTACCAGAACGAGATTTTGCGGGCGCCATACCGCTTGTAGCGTCGATCGACGCCCGTCGATTCATTTGTGGCGACGTGCTGCTCACGCGAAGGCTTGGAGGTTCGGGCCGGCATCGTATTTTGTAGACTTCGTGTCTGTAGAGAGCCCGAGCTTGCGGTCCCGATATTCACGGGCGACCTTAGGCAGTCCATCCTTGTCGACGACGAATCGCCACTGGTTGTCGGAGAGCCAGTGGGCCATCGCGGCGCGCTGGTTCGGTTTGCAGCCGACAAGGTCGGCCAGCTCGTGCGCTGATACGTAATCGCTCAATTCACACCCCAGCGTTTGCGCGTGGTTTCTATAATCCGTTGTGCTGCTGGTTCATTCTCGGATTTGTGTACACAAGGGGAGACGGATATGTCACGTCACATCATTGATCGAGATGAGCTGCTCAGAATCATCAATGAGCATCTCGAGTCTGTGCCGGCGTGCAGAAATCTTCATGTATCCGGTATCGGCGTTGATCCGACGCGGCAGCATGGAGGAAACTGGATCCCGACCGGTCTACGTCGATCGGGTGATGACCATGACGAGAACGCATGCTCCGACGAAATCAGGCAATTCATGGCGGATTTGCAAGCTCGCTATGACATCGCGACCTGACTACGTCTCGACAACGCGGCGCGATATTCATCGACCCGCTCGCCAATCTTCTCTGTCTCGCCTTCGTGACACAAGACGATCGAATGCAGCGTGCTGGCGTTGTCTTCGATCTCGATTGCCCACCGATACGGCGCTGCGTCGCGCGCGTCATCCGTCAGCGCCCGCTCCGTCTGTGCTGGCTGCGTCGCCGTGGCTTGCGGGGATGCGGCGCGGGGATGATGGCACTTACCCTCTGACCGGCATTGACCGGGCAGATCACATATCCGAACGAACACTCTGGATAAGGCGCGAGGATTGGTGAGACTTCCGCCCGCTCATCGTCCAGCACAACGGCAGATTCCGCGGGCCGGGATGATTGCGGGGCGGTAAGAAGAAGATTCAAGTGCGCCGCGATATAGAGATCACCCGGCCATGCCCTCGTTTTGAGCATGCTGATGCTGGTCTGGATTTCCTCAATATGCTCGTTGCTCAGAGCCACCGGTTTCCCCGATTGCGCTGGCGCGGCAGAGGATGCGGCGAGCATGGCAAGCACGTCGGCCTTAATCTCGCACCAAGTCACGTCATCGGGACCGAAGCAGCGCTTGCGCCAGTCTTTGAATCGCCGATACAGGCTCGTCACGATCGCATCGGGGTTCTCGTGGTCCGGCACCAGCTTCCAATTTTCGGGCACGACAGGCTTGCTTGCAGATAGCAGTTCGGAGAGCAAGTCGCGAATCACGTCGGCGTCTGCCGTATAGCCTTTTGTCACAGCGGCCTCGATTGCCCATTCAAGGGACGCGCGGCGCTCTCTCGTCAGTGCGGTCATAGTCGCTCCGTCGAGCTTGTTAGCGGGGGCGGTCATGCGCTCGGGCTCCATTCGATGAGCGGTTGGTCAGCGCGGACATACAGCGGATGGCGCGGCGAGCCGTCTTTCGTTGTGCCCAAGCACCACAGGCGCGCGCCAGCGCCACGCATGATGCAGGCGACGCAAGCGGCCCGTTTGGGCCTGGCGTTCGATCCCCATGCGCACACAACGTCGCCGCACGCGCGGGCGAAGTTCCACAGGTAGTCGTCGTTATCGGGACCGACCGGGTCAGGGTGCGTCCAGAGCGCCGCCGGGTTCGTCGAGCGCAACGCGTAGAGGTTTGCGACCGCGAGGCCGTTGCAGTCCCACAGCTTCGCGAAGCCGCGGCATCGGCGAATGGTCGGGTCGTCGAGCTGCGCATCAGCGGTGCTTGGGTTGAGCATGACGAACAGGGCCGTCGACTTCACCGGCGCCAACGATTCAGCGGCACGCGTCAGGCGATAGCGATACGTGCCGCAAGGGCTGATAACGGCGCTCATGCTAGGATTCCTTCAGGAGACCGACGGAGGCCGCTATGTGGACCTGTCGAAACTGCAATGTGACGTTCGACTTTGATCAGGTCGAACCGGAAGTCGATGACCAAGGATTCTTTTTCCTGTGTCCTGCCTGTGACTACCGGAACAAGCTCGTGGACGCAGGTCGAGACGCGACGGCGCGGCCAAAGCTTGTCCAGAGCGACGACGAGTAGAGCAATCGTCTGGAGACGGCCATGCGGTTTGCCTACAAGGAGTTCCACATAGACGCGTCGCCTCTCGATGAAGGTGGCCATTATTACGCTCGTGAAGATCTACCGGCGTGCCTCGGCGGGTGGCGATTTCGTCGAGGTGAAGTATTCGGGCGACCTCGGGGACTATCCCGCCGACGCGGACGCTTTCGAGGCGGCGCAGCGTTGGGCCATCCAGTGGTGCGACGAGCATGGCGCTTAGGCAGCGTGCTGCGATTTCTCGAAAATCACGATGGAGACAGCCATGTGGGACAAGATCGAACACAATGGATACGAAGTCTGGGTCCTACCGATCCTTGCATACGGTCCCCCGGCCCCGACCACCTTGTGGCATTACTCGGCCTACATCTGTCGCCACGGTTCCGACGCCCACCTCGCTGGGCAGAGCATTCGCTTCCAGGAACTTGTCGCCACTTTCCGCACTGAAGAAGCAGCCCGAGAGGCGGGGTATGTCGAAGGCAAGCGGCGCGTCGACATGATTCTCAAAGGCGGTTTGGGTGCCGGCAACGGCTGACCACAGCTCTAGTTGTTCAAAATGGAACTCTGGATTCAACCTTGCGCCGCGTGCGCGCACCTGTTTGGGCGGTCGGCGAGCAATGAGCCTGACGAGGCCCTGGCGCTCAACGGTAGGGGCGCGGTCGGAGATGACCGAGTAGAAGAACACTACACCTGCTTGCGATGCCGCGGCGTGTTTGCGCGGATTCTCGCCGGGCCGCCGGAGCGCCAGATTTGGGTGCTGCTGAATGCCGGGCAGCATTGATGGGGTGGTCACCTTCACCTCTCTTTCTATGACGGTTCCAGAAACCGGGAGAACACCATGACTCCGCGCGCGAAGTACTTGGACTACTGGTATGAGATCTCGGCCACGTCGACGGGGCCAGGTGGTTCGCCATGGCAGGGCGAATTGAGACTTGGAAGATCCGAGGCGGACGGAACCGAAGAGATGATTTTGGACCGGCACCTCGTACCAGGCCTCTTCGATACCGAGCCTCAGGCCCGAGACGCCGCCGACGCATATGCCCGCGTATACATCGATCAGCTCTGACCGAAAGGGAGTGACGGCTTGAGTGGTCACGGGGTGGCCTCGACAAGTCCGAGCGAACGCGAGTAGGCAAGGTAGTGCTCAACCTTTGCCACTTCGCAGCGATTGCTACGTGATCAGGCGCCCCGATGTCGAACCAGAATTCTCCGTTCGACAGTTCGCCGAGTCGGTGGGCCATCGCCAGCAAATCATTGATTTCGCCGTACATGCGCTCGGCATTAGTCTCCGGGCGCCCCGGCTGAATCTCGCTCAGTCTGAAGTGCGCTGCCTTCAGCGCGATCTGTGCGACTTCGGCGGCTTCCTCGGCGATCTTGATCAGGAAATACTGCTTGAGCGTCATCACGATCCCACCTCCTGATCCTCCGCAAAAGAAGCGGCGCATAATGTTGAGATTCCGTTGTCAGGACGCTGGAGGTAGATATGACTACTTTTGCTATAGACGCCATTCGCATCAACCCGGCGAACGACAGGATTACCCACGTGCGTTGGGCTCCCGTCGACCCGTTGACGCGTGAATGGTTGTCCCCCACGTCGATTGTCGAGGTCCCCGAAGTTCTCGCCGCGATCCGTCGGGGAGATGCTGTTTGGTCCCTTTTTACGCTTGGCGGCACACGGTATCTGGGGCCAAAAATTGTGACTGTCGCTCACACCGATGGACACGACGGGATTAACACGGATGTCCCTGGCGATCATGTCGAAAAATGCATTGACGATCTGCCGCACGTTTGACCGGATACGTTCAAGGCCGTCGGCGATCATCGTGCAGATCGTTTCTCGGCCGTCGCCAAAGTGGCACTTGTCGACCCATTCGCTCACGATCTCACCTCATATCCCTTGCAGATGAAGCAGGGGCGGCGGGCAGCGGCATCCAGTGCGTGATCTCATCGCCGTCGCCGCAAACCCTCTGATATGCATTGTCGAATTCGCCCCATGTATCCAACCCGCTTTCGAACCAGTCGGTCACTAGCCGGGTATCTTCGTCGTGCCCCGGACCAAGCTCGAACTCGTTTGCATATTCAGCAGCGAAAACATACGTTTGGCCGTCGCGAGCCCGCTTGCACGCCACGATCACACTAACCGTCGTTCCGTTTTCGGCGACTGGTAGGCGGTCGGCAACGCTAATCCATCCGGGCGCTGCATCGTCACCGATGCGGCCGGCAGGTGTTGCCCGCACTTCGGGAGTTGGGACGCGTCCATTCCACTTTTCAGTGTCGTCACTAGCGATCTCGAAGCCGCTCAGAATGCAATCGTTGGCGGGGTGAGGCGCTTGATCATTTCGGTGGTGCAGACGTGGCGCATGTCAGGCAGCCTCCATCGCGGTGGCGCGCACTGTGGAACCTTCAATCAAGAACGCTTCAATCCCTTCGGGGAGTGCCTTGGGCGGCTCTTTGAGGCTCATGAACAGCAATGCCGTGTCGATCAGGTTCGCGTAGGCGAGGTCGTCGAGCCAGTACAGCAGCCGGTCGCGCTCCTCGCCTCGGTCTTGTTCCAAACCCGAGTTAAGCGACCCAATAAATCTCTCCAAGCGTCGTCTGCCTGATCAAGATTCTTTGTGGTGCGCATGCGTTCCAAATCTTCTTGCGCATGCCGTAGTTCGTTGCGCGCAGCTGTCAGTTTTTTGCCCATGGCTCTTTCGCGTCGCAGTCCAGATTCCGAAAACAAAAAAGCCGTTCCGAATTTCATATTCCGGAACGGCTCTTAATGCTTAACTGCTTGATACTTCAGAATTCTTTGGGGTGGCTGATGGGGCTCGAACCCACGACAACAGGAATCACAATCCTGGACTCTACCAACTGAGCTACAGCCACCACTGACATCTGCTTGACTTGCCTAGAAACTTGGCTCGCCGATGAAGAAACGAGATTATACGAACAAGAATCCCGTTTGCCTAGTCCTTTATTCAAAAATTTCGACGGGCTCGCGCAGATGCTGTCTTGCCTCGTCGAAGATGCTCAGGTCGCGCGCGGCGAGGCGTTTGCTATCGGACAAAACACGACGCCATCCACGGGCACCGGCCTCGCCGCGGTAAAGACCGAGCGCGTGACGCGTGATCGCACCGAGATACGTGCCGCGCGCCATTTCAGCCGCGCAATATTCGATCAGCTTGGCTTCGACCTGCTCGCGAGTCAGCGGCGCTTGCGTGGACCCATAGAACCGCGCATCGACCTCCCCTAACACATACGGGTTGTGGTAAGCCTCGCGCCCGAGCATCACGCCATCGACGTGTTGAAGATGCAGGTCGACTTCATCGAGCGTCTTGATGCCGCCGTTGATGATGATCTCCAGTTCCGGAAAGTCGCGCTTCAACTGGTACGCGTAGTCGTATTTGAGCGGCGGAATCTCGCGATTCTCCTTCGGGCTCAAACCTTTGAGGATCGCATTGCGCGCGTGCACGATGAACACGTTGCAACCCGCGTCCGCGATCGTGCCGACGAAATCGCGCACGAAGCCGTATTCCTCGACCGCGTCGACGCCAATGCGATGCTTGACCGTGACCGGCACCGAGACCACATCGCGCATGGCCTTCACGCAGTCGGCGACGAGTTGCGGCTCGTTCATCAGGCATGCGCCGAATGCGCCGCGCTGCACGCGCTCCGACGGGCAGCCGCAGTTCAGATTGATTTCGTCGTAACCCCATTGCTCGCCGAGTCTGGCCGAGCGGGCGAGGTCGTCGGGTTCACTGCCGCCGAGTTGCAGCGCGACCGGCGCTTCGTCGGGCGTGAAGCCGAGATGGCGCGGCACATCGCCGTGCAGCAACGCGCCCGTCGTCACCATTTCCGTGTACAGCCACGTGCGGCGCGAGATCACGCGATGCAGCGAGCGACAGTGGCGATCGGTCCAGTCCATCATCGGCGCGACGGAAACGCGGCGCGGGCTGGGAGTTTGAGGTGAAGACATGGGACGGCCAGGCGGCTTGAATCAAAACATCGATTTTACCGCAAGGTGGGCAAGCGCCTGCTCGGGCTGAAGAAGTCAGGTCGGCGAGGCCTACAGTGCTACGTCGTACAACCGCGCTCAAGCCATCAACCGTCGACGGCCTCAATGCCCATGTCCACCATGTCCGCCGCCGCCGCCGCCGCTGCTCCACGTGCCGCCGTGTGATCCGCCATAACCGCCGCCGTGCCAGCCACCGCCATGCCAGCCGCCATGACCGTGCCAATGGCCGCCACCTCCATGGTAGTAATAACAGCATGGACCACCGCCCCAACCGCCCCAGATGCCGACCGTCCCGTAAGCCGGCACATACGGCGGCCCATACGCGTATCCATAGCCCGGGTAGTAGGGCTGCGCGTACGCATAGTCGTATCCCGGCGCGACCGCGCATCCGGTGAGACCTGCCGCCAGGATTATCAGGGCAATTGATGCAACGAGCCTGCTCACGATCTTCTCCTTCACATATAAGCATCAGAAAAATCGCGTGCGATGGAGTTCAGCAGCATTTGTGTCCGCGCATTACCGCATGTCGCGTGCCTGTACGCGTCGCTTATTTTGTTGAGGCGGCCGAACCCCATCGCCACCGACCACTGCGCGAGTCTTCCCGAGCCTTACCGATGCGCTGTGCTGTAACAGTTGGTTAACTATTCGAAAAGGAATTGTAGGGGGCGCTTGCTAATTTCTGTTCGGACAATTGCCTTTGAATCCGCACTCATGCTTGCACTGCCGCAGGACGAAAAAGAACGCCACACTCATTGCCAGGATCGCGCGACGCGAGACCTGCCCACCTCCGGCCGTCGATGAAGCACGATTCCCAGCCGGCTAGCGCATCGGCATGGCGCGCACAAGGCGATGCGAGCATCGTACGCGGCGACATCGCCGCCGCGCTGCAATGTTTCGAAGCCGGCCGCGCGCTCGCTCCCGACGACGCCGTCAACTACGAACGCCTCGCCGCGACGCTTGCCGCATTGAAGCGTTTTCCCGAAGCCGCCGGCCATTATCGCGAGGCGATTGTGCGCGATCCGTCCAACGCCGATTCGCATCACGGACTCGGCTGGACGCTCGAGCAGATGCAGCAACTCGAACCGGCGGTGGCAGCCTATCGCGAAGCGGTGCGCCGCAAGCCGGGTGCCGACGGTTCGAACAACAACATGGGCAACTGCCTGCAGGCACTCGGCCGTTTCGACGAAGCGCATGAAGCGTATCGCCGCGCGATCGACAGTGCGCCGCGCGTGCCGCTGTATTACCGCAACTTTGTGCAGACCGCGCGCCTTGCGGCCGACGACCCCGTGTTCGCGTCGCTGGAGCGGCTCGTCGGTGACGCCGCGTCGCTGGACGAGGCCGCTCAGGCGGAACTTCACTTCGCGTATGGTGAAGCGCTGTCCGGCCTGGGCCGCCATGATCCATCGTTCGATCATCTTCTGAAAGGCAACGCGTTGCAACGTGTCGGCCTGCGTTATAACGAAGCCGAATCGCTCCGCCTGTTCGCGCATTTGCCGCAGCTGCTGACTTCAGATGCGCTCGTGACTGCACGTGGCCTGGGTGATGCGTCGGCGGCGCCGATTTTTATCATTGGCATGCCGCGCTCCGGGTCGACGTTGATCGAGCAGATTCTCGCGAGCCACCCTCAGGTGTTCGGCGCGGGCGAGCGCACGGAATTCGGCGAGGCGCTGATGAAGTGCATCCAGCGCGATCCCGGCGATCCGTTGAGGATCAGTATCGACGCGTTGCACGAAGCCGGCGCGGCGCAATGGCGCACGCTCGGCGCCGACTATCTGCAACTGATGCACCGCGCGCTGCCGGAAATCGAGGGCGATGCGCGAGCGTCGATGGAACCTGAAGCACGACACAACGTGCAACGCAATGCGCGACACGAAGCACCGCACGAAGCACCGCGCTACACCCATTTCACCGACAAATATCCGTTCAACTTCATCAACGTCGGGCTGATCCATCTGGCGTTGCCGAACGCGCGCTTCATCCATAGCCGCCGTTCGCCATTGCAGACCTGCCTGTCGATCTTTTCGCGGATTTTTCGCGACGTGCCGTTCGGCTACGACCTCGGTGAACTCGGCCGCTACTATCGCGCCTACGATGCGCTGATGGCGCACTGGCGAAGCGTGCTGCCCGAGGGCGTGATGCTCGAGGTCGACTACGAGGAACTGGTCGGCGATCTGGAGGGCAATGTGCGCCGGATGCTCGCGCACTGTGGACTCGAATGGGATGAACGCTGTCTCGCGTTTCATCAGACGACGCGTCAGGTGATCACGGCCAGCTCGGCGCAGGTGCGCCGTCCGCTGTACAGGACCTCGCTGCAACGCTGGCAGCCGCGGCAGGCATTGCTCGCGCCGCTGCTCGATGCGCTGGGCCCGGAGTTGGGGGCGGCCGGCGGCCTGAACGAGCACGCGACTGGCGCGGTGGCGCAACGTGCGGAGTCGGGCGGGGAAGGCGAATCGTGACGTGCGCGTCGTCTGGCGTCGCGACGGCAGCGACGCCTTTATCCCGCGTTAATGCAGCGCGGCAGCAGAATGATGCAGCGCCGGGTACACGCCGATGATGAACGCCGCATAGATCGCGGCCATCGTCACGCCGGCTGCCGTGCCCCAGATATCGCGCGACGCGGCGCCCTGGCGAAAATGCAAGGGCAGTCCGACGATCACATAGCCGATCAGAAAAAAAACGATCACCGCGCGCACAGGCGAGAGATCGTGACCGAGAAAGTCCAGCAACGCGGACAGGCTGAATTCAGACATGGACAGGCAGGGCAGGCAAGGTCATATGCAAAGGCGCGTGCGGTTTTCGATCATTCGTGATCGCGCGACGACCTATGCCGATTAAAGTCCACGGGGCCGCGCGGTGCAAGAAAAATACTGTATAAATTTGTACGGGCTTACATGGCTTGCACGATGCCTGCGTCGCAACTTTCGTCCGGCTTGCCAGGGCTTCAGCCGGCTTTGATCGCGAGCACGTCAGCGCTTGCGCAAAGGCTCGAGCAGCGGCTTCAAACCGTTGTGATCGATCTCGTGCATCAACGCGAGCAGGCGGCCGATCTCACCCGGCGGAAAGCCCTGGCTCGCGAACCAGTTTAGATAGTGGCCCGGCAGGTCCGCAATCACGCGGCCTTTATATTTTCCGTAGGGCATCACACGCGTGACCAGCAGTTCGAGGTGTTCGGGATTCATCGCAGAAGAGGGGGTGCCAGGCTCATTGAGCGGGGGAAAGCGGACGGCCCGCCGCATCGGCATTCTAGCCTTGCTGCAGGCATCGCGCCGGCGTGGTAACTTCTGCGCTTTCCGATTACATTCGACAGGACAAACTAGATGGAATACCGCAGACTCGGCGACTCCGACGTGCAGGTTAGCCTGATTGGTCTGGGCACCATGACGTGGGGCGAGCAGAACACCGAACAGGAAGCGCACGCGCAGATCGACTACGCGCTCGATCACGGCGTCAACCTGATCGACACCGCGGAAATGTACCCGGTGCCGCCGCGCGCCGAAACACAAGGTTCGACGGAACGCTACATCGGCACGTGGCTCGCGCAGCATCGCAGCGCGCGAGAGAAAATCGTGCTCGCCACCAAGATCGCCGGACCAGCGCGTCAGCCGCACAACCCACGCCATATTCGCGGCGCAGGCAACCAGTTCGACCGCCAGAATCTGACCGAGGCGCTCAACGACAGCCTCAAGCGCCTGCAAACGGATTACGTCGATCTGTATCAGCTGCACTGGCCGGATCGCAGCACGATGACGTTCGGCCGTCCCGCGTATCCGTGGGTCGACGACGCGTACACGGTGCCGATCGAAGAAACGCTGTCGGTGCTCGCCGAGTTCGTGAAGGCGGGCAAGGTGCGCCACATCGGCGTGTCGAACGAAACGCCTTGGGGTGTCGCACAATTCCTGCGCGCCGCCGAAAAGCTCGGCTTGCCGCGCATCGTCAGCATCCAGAATCCGTACAGCCTGCTGAACCGCACCTATGAAGTGGGCCTGTCCGAGTACGCGCATCGCGACAACATCGGCTTGCTCGCCTATTCGCCGCTCGCGTTCGGTTGGCTGTCGGGCAAGTACGAAGGCGGCGCGCGTCCGGCCGGCGCCCGCATCACGCTGTTCGAGCGCTTCCAGCGCTACAGCAAGCCGCAAGCGGTGCAGGCGACCACGCGTTACGTCGAGCTGGCGAAGCGCCATGGCTTGTCGCCCGCGCAATTTGCGCTTGCGTTCGTCAATAGCAGGCCGTTCGTGACCAGCAATCTGATCGGCGCGACATCGCTCGATCAGTTGAAGGAAAACATCGCCACTGCCGAAGTGAAGCTGTCGCCGGGAGTGCTCGCGGAGATCGACGCGTTGCATGAATTGCAGCCGAATCCGGCGCCTTGATGCGATGGTCGCGCGGCCGTTTTCGAGTGCTTTGTTCGGCGCAATGTCGGATAGGGCTCAAGCCGCGCTTCAGTTTGTCCCGTCCCGGCCTTCACGCCGGGACAGCTGCAATGCATCCTCCGATGAGTTGCGCCAGTTTCACCAGCGTTGCGCAGCCCGCCTGCATCCTCAGCGGATCTTCAACTTCGCCCGCACCGCATCAAGCGCAAGCAGACTCTTCCCCGCGCAGAACATCAGATAAAAGCCCGGTGCGAGCCGGTTGCCGCTCGCGTCGATCAGCCACGTAATCACGAACGGCGCGAACCCGCCGAACACCATCACGCCGATGCGTTAAGGCTTCGTTCGGCCCGCGGCTCACGCGGCGTGAGCCGCAGGTGCCTTTGCGCGCGGCGAGTTCTCGCCGAGATCCCAAAACAACCCGGCCATCATTTGCAATCCCTCGCGCACCACCGGCCCGAGCAGGTGCTCGTTCGGCGCGTGCTGCGAGCAGGCCGGGTACGAGTGCGGTACCCAGATGGTCGGCAGACCGAGCGTGTCGGAGAACACTTCGTTCGGCAGCGTGCCGCCCAGATTCGGAAGCACCGCGGTCTTCTTGCCGGTGGTCTGTTCGAGCGACGCGACGGCCCATTTGACCCAGGGATCGTCCGGGTCCAGACGCGTGGCCGGTGCGCCGCGCTCGACGGCGATCTCCACCAGCGAGAAGCCATGCGCATCCAGATGCGTGCGCAGATGCTGTTCGAGGTGCGTCCAGTCGGTGCCGACCACGAAGCGCAACTGACAATGCGCGTACGCCGATGGCGGAATCGCGTTGACCGGGTTCTCCGGATTGCCGGCCTTGAAGGCCAGCACTTCGAAGCTGTTCCAGCCGAACACGCGCTCGGGCGCCGTGAGGCCTGGCTCCCCCCAGTTGTCGTCGATATCCGGGTCGCCGGGGCCGCCGCCTACCGTGAGGTCGGCGAGCGCGCGGCGCACGGCGTCGGGCAGCGGCGGCGGACGCAGGCCGTCGACGGCGATCACGCCGCGCGCATCGACGAGGCTCGCCAGCGCGTTCGCCAGCACCGTGGCCGGGTTGCGTAGCAGGCCCCCCCAGTTGCCAGAGTGATGCGCGCCGTCGCGCAGATTGAGCGACAGCTTGAAGTTCACCGCGCCGCGCGAGCCGAGGAACACGGTCGGCCGCCGCGCGGCGACACGCGGGCCGTCGGAGGCGATCAGCACGTCGGCCGCCAGCTCGTCGCGGTGCGCGCGGCAGATCGCGTCGAGTCCCGGCGAGCCGGTCTCTTCCCCCATCTCGATCAGCAGTTTCGCGTTGAAGCCGAGCCGGCCGCCGCGCGCTTCCAGCACGCTCGCCAGCGCGGCCAGGTTGATGGTGTGCTGGCCCTTGTTGTCGGCGGTGCCGCGGCCGAACCAGCGCTCGCCTTCGACCATCACGGCCCACGGCGTCAGCGGTGCGCGCCACTGGCTGTCGTAGCCGCGCACGACGTCGCCGTGGCCGTAGATCAGCACGGTCGGCAGATGGTCGCCCTCATGGCGGCTCGCGATCAGGAACGGCCCGAAGCCGCCCACCGGGTTGTCGACGATGTGTGTGCTGAAACCGAGGCGCGCGGCTTCGGGCGCGATCTCGTCGGTCAGATACGACAGCAGTACGGCGGCGCGATCGCCTTCCTGACTTTCGGTGCGAAAGCCGACGCGGCGGTTGAGGTCCTCCAGGAAGGCGCCTGATTCGAAATGCTGGGTCGCGTGTTCGATCGCCTGGGTGCGGCTCATGGGGTGTCTCCATTGCGGGGTGCGGGGGCGGTGGCGCGTGGCCGGATGCCCGCTCGGCATCGGCCTCTGGCCTATCGTGTCGAACCGATTCTAGGAGGCCGTTTTTTTTGTCACAATGATCGTGTTTCGAATCTTGCGTTGCCGAAAAGGCAAAGCTCAACGCGTGCAGGCGCGCTCGCGGATTTCAACGTGCGCTCGCGCCTCGCTGCACAAGGCGTCCCCATGGCACTTTCGCTACATGGCATTGCATTGCGCTACTTCGTAGAAGTCGCGCGCACCGGCTCGCTCAGCGACGCGTCGCAACGCCTGCATGTCGCCGTATCGGCAATCAGCCGGCAGGTTGCGCGGCTCGAAAGCGAACTCGGCGCGGCGCTGTTCGAGAGGCGTCCGCGCGGCATGGCGCTGTCCGAAGCCGGCGAGCGACTGCTGGCCTACGCGCAGCGCAGCCTGCTCGAAGCCGAGCATGTGATGAAGGAGATCGGCGGTATCGAGACCTTGCACGGCAGCATGATCAAGGTGGTCAGCTCGGAGGGGTTCGCCGCGGACTTCCTGCCCGCGGCTATGGCGAGTTTTCGCGGTCACTATCCGGGAATCGATTTCACGCTGTCCGTGGTGTCGCCGGGCGAAGCGACGCGCCGCGTGCGCGACGGCGACGCCGATCTCGCGTTGACCTTCAGCCTCGCGCCGGAGAAGGGCGTCAAGGTCGAGCACACCGAGCGCGCGCCGGTGCTGGCGCTGCTGCGCGCCGATCATCCGTTGGCCGCGCGCGCGAAGGTATCGCTTGCCGATGTACGGCACTATCCGCTGGTGCTGCCCGAGCCGGGCACGACGATCCGCCAGCTGATCGACATTACGTGCGCGCTCGAAGGCATCCTGCTCGAGCCCGAGCTCACGTGCAACAACAGCGGCGCAATGTATCGCTATGCGCAGAAGTCCGGCGCAATCATGTTCACAGGCCTGCTGTCCGTGCGCGATCGCTATGCGGGCGACGGCTTCGTCGTGATGCCGCTCACGCATCCACAGATGCGCCAGCGCAGCATTCAGGTGCAGACCATGGCGGGGCGTGAACTGCCGCCGTCGGTGCGGGCCTTCCGCGATCATCTGATCGCCGAGATCGGAGGTGCGAAGCCGGGCGAAGCGGGTGGGTCGAAGGCGGCGCGCAAGCGGAGCGCGCGGGTGCGCTAGCGTCGCGCGAGTAGCATTCGATATGGAAATTGGCCAGGGAGCGTCTGCGGAGGCATTGCGGCATACAACGGGCGGAGCGCGTGACGTTGATACCGTTCGTCACCAATCGGGAGGCAAATGTCCCTGCCGGAACCCGATTCGCGACCTAAACTGAGGTGGACGAGGAGACCGGGAAGAATAGCGCTGCGAGCGCCATGCCCGCGCATGCCCAAAGCACTGCACGGCTGGCGATGCTGCAACGCACACCAGTGGTACGATTCAGCCCGAAAAATGGAGCGCGGTGCGCAATCGACGCCGTGTGCCGTACACAACAGAGCGATAGGACCAAGGACATCGAATGGCCCAACAAAAAACCAACCCGAAACTCGAGCAGGCGCTGACGCGTGGGGATCTGGCAATCCGACAGGCGAACTCGGCGCGAGCGACAGCGTTGCTGCGCGCGCTGGCCAAGATGATCGTCGAGGCGTCGGCGACCATCGGCGTGGAAGCGTTCACGCTGATTCCCGATGGCGACAAGATTTACGATCCGGCCGACGGACTGTGGCCGCAGGAATTGCAGATCTCGCTCGACGGTCCCGTCGAGGAAGCCGATCCGGACGAAGTGCGCACGGTGCGTCTGATCGCCGACGATCCGGCCACGGTGTTCCGGGTTGAATGGCAGCGCGCCGATGGGAAGATCGGGCGTCAGGATGGCGGGCCGTTCGCGACGGTCGCGTTTATCTCCGACGTGGATATTCCGTGGACGGACGACGAGGACTGAAGCGGGTTGGTTGAGTGCGGGCGCGAGGTGTGGAGTGCCGGGCGCCTCGCGTGACGCAACTGCAACCGCGGCAGTAACTAAAAGAAGTTGCAGTGGGTTCGCTGCATGCCCGCTAGCCGTCTGCGGTTCCTCAAAGGCATTGACTTATTTCATCATCCGGCGGCGAAACAGAATCGCCGACACGATAAACCCGCCCACCGCATAAGCCGCCAGCACGGCCAGATGCAACACCGCGTGGTCGATGGGCCGCGCCAGCATCGCCGGGCGGATCAGATCGACCGAGTGAGCGAGCGGCAGCAAGCCGGTCACAAACCGTGCGGCGGCGGGCAGTTGCGATGCGGGAAAGAACACACCGGAGAGCAACAGCATCGGCGTCAAGACCAGCGTCTGGTAAAACATAAAAAAATCATACGAGGGCGCGAGCGCCGTCACCACCATCGCGATACTCGCGAACGCAAGCCCGGTCAGGATGATGACCGGCAACGCCAGCAGCATCGACGGGAAATTCGCATAGCCCAACACGCCGGCCACCAGCATGATCGCTGCGCCCGACAGCATCGACTTGCTGCCCGCCCACATCACCTCGCCGAGCACGATGTCGCCGAGCGTGAGCGGCGTGTGCATGATCGCTTCCCACGTGCGCTGTACGTGCATGCGCGAAAAGCCCGAATACGTCGACTCGAAACTCGCCGACATCATGACACTCGACGCCACCGTGCCCGCCGCCAGAAACGCGATGTACGACACGCCGTCGACATGCCCGACCATCAGCCCGAGTCCGAAGCCGAGGCCGAACAGATAGATCATCGGATCGGCGAGATTGCCGAACATCGACGCGAGCGCGAGCTTCTTCCACACCAGATAGTTGCGGCGCCATACCGCGATCCAGTTCACCGCGTTGGCCGGGAAGGCGCCGAAGGGCTCCTGCTTCGACGGCGTGTCGCCCGGGGCTTCGTAAGTGCGTGCGTCCATTGCGTGTCTCGTGCGGGGGCGTTGCTGTGGCGTGGCGGTTTCGTTGCGGTGGCGTTATAGCTAGCGAGAGGGTGCTCGCATCAATGCGCGCCTTCAATCCTGCATCTCGCGACCGGTGAGCCGCAGGAACACGTCTTCCAGATTCGCCGGCCGATGCAGATAGCGCAGATCGGCGCGTTGCTTGAGCCGCGCGTGCACCGGCTGCGCGTCGTTCACGTAGCAGAACAGCGTCTCGCCGCTGATTTCCGTGCGCTCGACCAGCGGCGCCAGTTCATCGCGCAACGCAAGCGGATCGGGTCCGAAGATCTCGATCACATCGCAGCCGATCTCGGAGGCGATCAGCGCGCTCGGCGCGCCTTCGGCGATCTTGCGTCCTTCCTCGATCACGCACAGCCGGTGACAAAGCCGTTCGGCTTCTTCCATGAAGTGCGTGGTCAGCAGGATGGTCTTGCCGCGCGTGAGCAACGACCGCAGCCGCTCCCAGATCAGATGCCGCGCCTGCGGATCGAGCCCGGTGGTCGGCTCGTCCATGATCAACACGTCGGGATCGTTGATGAGCGCGCGCGCCAGCGTGAGACGCCGCTTCATGCCGCCCGACAACTCGCTCACGCGGGAATCCGCCTTGCTCTCGAGGCGCGCGAATTCGAGCAGCGACGGCACCGCCGCGCGACATTGCGCGGCGCTCATGCCGAAGTAGCGGCCGAACACCAGCAGATTCTCGCGCACCGTGAAATCGGGATCGAGATTGTCGAACTGCGGCACCACGCCGACCCGAGCCCGTGCCACGCGCGCGCGGCCGGGGATCGGTTCGCCGCACAGCCGGATCGCGCCGGCGTCGGGCGCCGCGATGCCGAGCAGCATGCGCAGCGTGGTGGTTTTGCCCGCGCCGTTTGGGCCGAGCAGGCCGAAACATTCCCCGGCGTTCACATGAAACGACAGTCCGTCAACGACCGTCTTTTCGCCGTAGTTCTTTTTGACCTCGTGGAATTCAATGGCGGCTTCAGGCATAACTATCGATCGAGGCTCCGGAAAACGGCGTTGATGGCCGGGAAGGCCGCCTATTCTAGGCTATCGCCGGCTAACGTCGAGTGGCGGCGAGTCGTTTCAGCGAGCCTCTTTTGCACTGCGCCATTGGCCCGCAAAAGCATCGCGATGGACGACCAATGTAGCGCGCACCGGGTTAGGGCGCGCCAGTTGCACACTTAGCGTTTTCCATCCCTTGCCAGTTGAATTGCGGCGCACCATGATTGATTCAGACCGCGCTTTCCGCGCGAAGGGAGAAAACCATGGCGAGCTACCAAAAAATCCTGCTGTGCTACGACGGCTCGCGCGAAGGCCGTAAAGCCCTGCGTTGCGGCGCCGACCTCGCGTTGGATCTGAAGGCGGAAACGCATCTGCTGTCCGTGGTCGACATGCGCTCCAGCATTGCGCAAAGCGCGGGCCTGCTGACCGATGTGGCGTGCGGCAGTTTTGAAAAGACCGCGCGCGATATTCTGCAGGAAGGGGTGAACTGGCTCACCGAGCGGGGCGTGAATGCGCAAGGGCATTTCGCGTTCGGCCATCCGATCGACGAGATCGCCAACCTCGCCAATGAATTGCATGTCGACCTCGTGGTGGTCGGGCATCGCTGCCGCACCGGCTTGTCGAGGTGGTGGATGGGCGCGGGCAATACGCCTTTGCTCGACCGGGTGTCGTGCAGCATTCTGGTGGCCTGTTCTTCCGCGCAGGAGCAGCAGCAAGCCGCGGCTTGAGGCGGCTTACCGCTTGATGCCCGCTGTGCGCAAACGGGCAGTGCGTCGGTCGAGTGGCTGGCCGTCAGGGCCAGCCGATCACTCGTTCAGATTAATTGCGGCCAGCTTCCACGTGAACAGACCTTCGCGCCTGAAAATCGCCGAGTAATGCGCGGCGTCCTCGCCGCCACGCCGGTAGGTGACGACGAACTCGTTGAGGCTGCGATAACCCGCCGAGGTTTGCCGTTGCGCGGGAGCAGCGTTGCCATTGGCGCTGTTGTTGGCATCACCGGCGGCAGGCGACGCGGGTGTTTCCGCGGCCGTAGGCGGGGCATTGTTCGCGGCAGCCCCTTCGGGTGGGCGCTCGCCCGGGTCGCCGTGCGGCGGCATACCGTTCAGCAAGGCCGCGACGCCGTCCGGTGTCGCATAAGCGTCGACTAGCGGACCGATCAGCGTCACGCCGATCATTGCGCCGATGGTGGCGAGTTTGCTGTTGTTATCCGCGTCCAGCCGACGTGTCAGCAAGCCGGCGATCTGCAGCTTCAGGCTGTCGCGCAACGCGGGGAAATCCACATACTGATTGACGGTTTCAACGTCGCGCGCATCGGCCGCGCGTTTGAGATTGTTCAGTGCGATATACGGTGATGCGTAAGCAAACCCGAACACGGCGATCACCACAATCACGATCAGCGTGATGATCAGCGGCCGGGTGGCGCTGCCTTTGTTGCGTGTCGGAACTGTCATCGAGCGGGACTCCCCATCAGGTTTGATCTAACGTGGACCTCGGTCACGCAGAAACCATCCCATTCTAGGCAAATTCCGCTGGCTAGTCTGGAAAGGGCGAAACAGCGAACGATTACGTGCGATGCATCAGGCAACTGCTGGCGGGCTCAACACTTAGTCAAGACTCGAACACCGCGCCGTGGACATTGGCTTCGTCGGCAATGCATCGGTCGATCATGCGGCACACCGCGTCGACCGTGCCGACCATGATCAGCCGCGACGGCCCGTGATAGACCCGCACCGGCGCGCGACGCGCCGGCTCGGCCGTGTTCAACCCCGAGTTCAATGACACGCGAGCAAATGCGGGCAACGCAGAAGGCAGGCTCGCTGCCTCGGCGGGTGTGTCGAACAGCGACGCGGTATTCGCCGCGGCCGCTTCGATCAATGAGCAAGGCACCAGATTGCGCAAATGGCGCAGACGACCGAACTGGCGAAAAGGCAGCAGGCGGGCAAGGCGTTCCATGAGTCTCTCCAGGCGATGCAGCGTTGATGCAGTGTGAGTGTGGCCAATAGTTACAAGCGAGGCACAAGCGAGGCACAAGCGAGGCACAAGCGAGGCACAAGCGAGGCACAAGCGAGGCACAAGCGAGGCACAAGCGAGGCACAAGCGACGTATCTGCGACGTATCTGCGACGCCAAGGCGCCGCGCTTGCGGCTTAAAACTCGCCGGGACGAATCAGCCCCACGGCGATGCCTTCCAGCGCGAATTCCGCACTGCCGGTCTCAACGAAGATGTTCTCGTAATCCGGGTTCTCGGCGATCAGCTCGATGCCGTTGGACCGGCGCTTCAGGCGCTTGACCGTGACGTCGTCGCCGAGGCGGGCAATGATGATCTGGCCGTCTTTCGCTTCGCTCCTCTTTTGCACCGCGAGCAGATCGCCGTCGAAGATGCCCGCGTCGCGCATGGACAGCCCGCGCACCTTCAGCAGGTAGTCAGGCTTGCTCGAGAACAGCGCCGGGTCGCACGCGTAGTGCTGCGAGATATGTTCCTGCGCGAGGATCGGGCTGCCGGCTGCCACCCGGCCGATCAGCGGCAGTGACAGTTGCATGATGCTGGCATGCGGCAACGTGAACTGGTACGGAGCCTCGTCCGGGCCCGCCAGCAGGCGGATGCCGCGCGACGCGCCGGCCGCGAGTTCGATTACGCCCTTGCGAGCGAGCGCGCGCAGGTGTTCTTCTGCCGAGTTGGCCGAGCTGAAGCCCAATTCGGCGGCAATCTCCGCGCGGGTGGGCGGAAAACCAGTGCGTTCGATCGCCCGGCGGATCAGATCGAATACCTGCTGCTGTCGTGCGGTGAGTTTTGTCATGGCCACTGTATGAATGAACAGGTGACTGTATTTTTATACAGTATTCGGCGCAATTCAAGCTTTACTTTAAGTTCGCTGGCTGGGGTGGCGTTCCAGCGCCGCTCTGCGACGTCGAAACAGCCGTTTTCGTGCCGCAACGCCTTATCCAGCTGCCATTACCACTTTTGCGTATTAAAAAATGAAGAAACATTATTTTTAATGATGAAAGCGCTTCGATAGACTGGCCTCCGAGTTGGCGCTCATGTGCACGTGACCGCGACGCAAAACGACACCAGACGCTGTTTCAGCGGACCACAACGCGGAGAAGATCGAACATGAACCATCGACACACGGGGCTGGCGGGCAGGACCAGGCAACTCATCGCGGCGCTCGCGTTCGGCGCGGCCGGCGTGCTCGGCACAATCACCCAGGCGCACGCCGCCGACACTACGCTGCTGAACGTTTCCTACGATCCGACGCGCGAGTTGTATCAGGACGTCAACCAGGCGTTCGGCAAGGAATGGAAGGCCAAAACCGGCGAATCGATCACTTTCAAGCAGTCGCACGGCGGCTCAGGCGCGCAGGCGCGCTCGGTGCTGGACGGTTTGCAGGCTGACGTCGTGACGCTGGCGCTCGCCTACGACATCGACGCGCTCGCCAGCAAGGGCCTCGTCGACAAAGGCTGGCAAAAGCGCCTGCCGGACAACGCGGCGCCGTACACGTCGACCATCGTGTTCCTCGTGCGCAAGGGCAACCCGAAGCACATCAAGGACTGGGACGATCTGATCAAGCCGGGCGTGTCGATCGTCACGCCGAATCCGAAGACCTCGGGCGGCGCGCGCTGGAACTATCTGGCGGCGTGGGCGTATGCCGAACATCAGCCGGGCGGCAATGCGCAGAAGGCGAAGGAGTTCGTCGGCAAGCTGTACAGGAACGCGGGCGTGCTGGATTCGGGCGCGCGTGGCGCGACCACCAGCTTCGTGCAGCGCGGTATCGGCGACGTGTTGATCGCTTGGGAAAACGAGGCGTTCCTGTCGCTGAAGGAGTTTGGTCCGGAGAAGTTTGAAATCGTCGTGCCGTCGGTGAGCATTCTGGCCGAACCGCCGGTCGCGGTGGTCGACAAGGTCGTCGACAAGCACGGCACGCGCAAGCTCGCCGAAGCGTATCTGAACTTTCTGTACAGCGAAGAGGGCCAGGAGATCGCCGCGAAGAACTTCTACCGGCCGCGTTCGAACAAGGTGCCGGCCGACCTGACCGCGAAGTTTCCGAAGCTGAAGCTGTACACGGTGGACGATTCGTTCGGCGGCTGGGCGAACGCGCAGAAGACGCACTTTGCCGACGGCGGCGTGTTCGATTCGATCTACCAGCCACAGTAAGTCTGCCGATGCCTGCCTTGTTGTCCGGCATCGGCATCGGCATCGACGGCACGGCGCGGCAACGCGCCACTTTCGAGCGCGCCCCTGGGCGCGCTTTCGGCCAACCGGAATCCGGCGGCCGAAGATCGGTATCACAACGCAAGCATCAACCTGAAGAGTATCCAGCATGACGACGTTGACCTTCCGAAAACCGAGCGCGCTGCCCGGTTTTGGCCTGACACTCGGCATCACGGTGGCTTATCTGAGCCTCGTGGTGCTGATCCCGCTGGCGGCGACCTTTCTCAAGACCGCGACCCTCGACTGGGATCAGTTCGTGCGCGCCGTGACGTCGCCACGGGTGCTCGCGTCGTATCGCCTGACGTTCTTTTCCGCGCTCGGCGGCGCGCTGATCAACGCGGTGTTCGGCTTTCTGGTCGCGTGGGTGCTGGTGCGCTACACGTTTCCGTTCAAGCGCATCGTCGACGCCGTGGTCGATCTGCCGTTCGCGCTGCCCACGTCGGTGGCGGGCATTTCGCTCGCGGCGGTGTACTCGGGCAATGGCTGGATCGGGCAGTTTCTCGAACCGCTCGGCATCAAGATCGCGTTCACCCCAGCCGGCGTGCTGGTCGCGCTGACCTTCATCGGCTTGCCGTTCGTCGTGCGCACGGTGCAGCCGGTGCTCGAGGAGTTCGAGCGCGAGCAGGAAGAGGCGGCCGCGTGCCTCGGCGCATCGCGCTGGCTGACGTTTCGCCGCGTCGTGTTGCCGGCGGTGTTCCCGGCGCTGCTGACCGGCTTCGCGCTCGCGTTCGCGCGCGCGCTCGGCGAATACGGCTCGGTGATCTTCATTGCCGGTAACGTGCCGATGAAGTCGGAGATCACGTCGCTGCTGATCATCACCAAGCTGGAGCAATACGACTATGCGGGTGCGACCGCGCTGGCGGTGGTGATGCTGGTGGTGTCGTTTCTGATGCTGCTGTTCATCAATAGCTTGCAGTGGTATTTGCAGCGCCGCACGAGCCGCGGCGGCGCGGGGCCGGCGCCGGTTGCCGCAACGAGTGTCGTCGCGATCGGCGGAGGTGTGCAATGAGCCGCCAATCCGTGAACGACGCGAATCGCGCGGACCATGCGAATCGCGCGCATCACGCGAACAACAGCGCGGCCGTGGCGCTTGCGCCGCGTGCGCCACTGAACGTCGCGCGCCGGCCCGACCCGGTGACCGAACGGCCCGTGGTGCGCTGGCTGCTGACCGGCATCGCGCTGCTGTTTCTCGCGCTGTTTCTGGTCGTGCCGCTGGTCGCCGTGTTCTATCAGGCGTTGAACAAGGGCCTCGCTTTCTATTTCGAAGCGCTCGCCGATCCCGATGCGCTGGCCGCGATCAAGCTGACCGTGATCACCGCCGCGATCGCCGTGCCGCTGAATCTCGTGTTCGGCCTGGTGGCGTCGTGGTGTATCGCCAAGTTCGAATTCCGCGGCAAGGCGCTGCTGACCACGCTGATCGACCTGCCGTTTTCGGTGTCGCCAGTGATCTCGGGTTTGATCTACGTGCTGATGTTCGGTGCGCAGGGCTGGTTCGGTCCGTGGCTGCAGGACCATGACGTGCAGATCATCTTCGCGGTGCCGGGCATCGTGCTGGCGACGATCTTCGTCACGTTCCCGTTCGTCGCGCGCGAGCTGATTCCGCTGATGCAGGCGCAAGGCAACGACGAAGAGGAAGCCGCGCATGTGCTGGGCGCCTCGGGCTGGCAGATCTTCCGCCGCGTCACGCTGCCCAACGTCAAATGGGGCCTGCTGTACGGCGTGATCCTGTGCAACGCGCGGGCGATGGGCGAGTTCGGCGCGGTGTCGGTGGTGTCGGGCCATATTCGCGGCCAGACCGACACGATGCCGCTGCACGTCGAGATTCTCTACAACGAATACAACTTCTCGGCGGCGTTCGCCGTGGCGTCGGTGCTGGCCTTGCTCGCACTCGTGACGCTGGGCCTGAAGCTGCTCGCCGAGCGCCATATGTCGGCGGAGCTGTCGGCCGCGCGCGACGTGCCTGCGTATGCCGGGCCGCCCACGCAGCCCGCCGCTGCGCTGTCGGAAGCGCATGGCGCGGCACGTTCCGCATCACATTCGTTCTCGCAGTCCGTCAACGCGACACATGCGACGCCGCAACACCCGCTCAAGCAAGGAGAGCTGTAATGGGTATCACCGTTCGTAACCTGCAAAAGCGCTTCGGCGATTTCGTCGCGCTCGACAACGTCTCGCTCGACTTCCCGCCGGGCGAGCTGGTTGCGCTGCTCGGGCCGTCGGGCTGTGGCAAGACCACCTTGCTGCGCGTGATCGCCGGCCTCGAATACGCGGACGGCGGCCAGGTCGTGCTGCAAGGTCAGGACGTCGCGACGGTCGGCGCGCGTGAGCGCGAAGTGGGTTTCGTGTTCCAGCATTACGCGCTGTTTCGCCACATGACGGTGTTCGAGAACGTGGCGTTCGGTTTGCGCGTGAAGCCGCGCAAGGAGCGGCCCTCGGAAGCGGTGATCCGCGAGAAGGTGCATGAGCTGCTGAAGCTCGTGCAACTCGACTGGCTCGCGCAACGCTATCCGTCGGAATTGTCGGGCGGTCAGCGGCAACGGATCGCCTTGGCGCGCGCGCTGGCGGTCGAGCCGAAGGTGCTGCTGCTCGACGAACCGTTCGGCGCGCTCGATGCGAAGGTGCGCAAGGAGTTGCGCAGCTGGTTGCGGCGCCTGCACGACGATCTGCATATTTCGACGATCTTCGTCACGCACGATCAGGAAGAAGCGCTCGAAGTGGCCGACCGCATCGTCGTGCTCAATCGCGGCCATGTGGAGCAGGTCGGTAGTCCGCAGGACGTGTATGACCATCCGCAGACTTCGTTCGTCTACGAGTTTCTCGGCGCGGCCAACCGTTTGCACGGCAAGGTTGACGCAAGCGGCTTCGTGGTCGACGGCGCGGCGTTGCCGGTTGCGATCAGCGCGGATTTCCACGGTCCCGCATTCGCATATGTGCGGCCGCACGATCTGCAGTTGTATCCGCAGGCGTCGGGGCATCGCGAAGGGATTGTCGTCGACGTGCGGCGCGTGGTGACGCTGGGCGGCTCGGTGCGGGTCGAACTCGCGGGGCGCGAGGGCAATCTGCTCGAAGCCGAACTCGATCGCGAATCGTGGCGCGATCTGCAACTGGCCGTCGGTGATGGCGTGACGGCGGTGCCGCGCGCATTGCGCGTTTTTCCCGCGCAATAAGCTTTGCAATGTAACGTGTGAGCACCCAGCGTTCCAGTCGAATACCCAAATAACTCAACTCTGGCTGAACCGGAGACATACAGATGAATTTCCAGCAACTGCGCTTCGTGCGCGAGGCCGTGCGTCAGAACATGAATCTGACCGAAGTGGCGAACGTGCTGTACACGTCACAGTCGGGCGTGTCGAAACAGATCAAGGATCTGGAGGACGAACTCGGCGTGGACATTTTCGTGCGGCGCGGCAAGCGTCTGACGGGCCTGACGGAGCCGGGCAAGGCGGTGCATCAGCTGATCGAGCGGATGCTGCTCGATGCGGAGAATCTGCGCCGCGTCGCGCGTCAGTACGCCGATCAGGATAGCGGCCATCTGGTAGTGGCGACCACGCATACGCAGGCGCGCTATGCGCTGCCGAAGGTGGTCCGTCGCTTCACCGAGGTGTACCCGAAGGTGCATCTGGCGCTGCGCCAGGGCAGCCCGCAGCAGATCGCGCAGATGATCATCAACGGCGAAGCGGATATCGGCATCTCGACCGAAGCGCTCGACCGCTTCCCGGATATCGTCACGTTCCCGTGCTATTCGTGGCATCACGTGGTGGTCGTGCCGAAGGGGCACCCGCTGGTGGGGCGGCCGAATCTGACGCTCGACGAGATCGCCGAATTCCCGATCGTCACCTACGACCAGGACTTCACGGGCCGCTCGCACATCGACCAGGCGTTCGCGAAAGCGGGGGCGTTGCCCGATGTCGTGCTGACCGCGATCGACGCCGACGTGATCAAGACGTACGTCGAACTCGGCATGGGCATCGGCGTGGTCGCGGCAATGGCCTACGATCCCAAGCGCGACACCGAACTCGTCGCGCTCGACACGCAGCATCTGTTCGAAGCGAGCACGACGCGCGTCGGCCTGCGCAAGGGCGCGTTTTTGCGCGCGTACGCGTACCGTCTGATCGAGATGTTCGCGCCTCAGTTGAACGAGGCGGACATCGCGGCACAGTTGCGCGAAGCGGCTTGATGCAGATGCCGGACCTTCGGGTCCGGCATCTGAAGCGCGCATTGAAGGCGCGTTGACCGTGCATTGATACGCGCCGCGTTCGCGCGGACCCGGCGCGTATTTCAGGCGAACCCCGCAACCCACGGGCGGCCGTTTTTTCTTGCGTGGCGGCGCGCGGCGCATCGCTTACAATCGCCGCCATGAACACTTCAACTTCCTCTTCCGCGCCGCCTTCCGGGCAGGGCGCCACGCCTCCGCTGCCGCGCATCGCCGTGCTGGCGACCGGCGGCACGATCGCCGGGGCCGCCGCCGACGCCACCAATACGTCCGGCTATCAGGCGGGCGTCGTCGGCGTCGATCAATTGCTGGCGGTGGTGCCGGCCTTGTCCACCGTGGCGCGCATCGCGCCCGAGCAGATTGCCAGCGTCGACAGCAAGGACATGGCGATGCAGTTGTGGACCACGCTCGCGCAACGCATCAACACGCTGCTCGCAGCCGACGACATCGACGGCGTGGTGGTCACGCATGGCACCGACACGCTTGAAGAAACCGCGTACCTGCTGCATCTGACGATCAAATCGGACAAGCCGGTCGTGCTGACCGCGGCGATGCGCCCGGCGTCGGCACTATCCGCCGACGGACCGCTGAATCTGCTGAACGCGGTGACGGTTGCCGCGCATGCGGGCTTGCGCGGGCAGGGCGTGCTGGTGGCGTTCAACAACCGGATTCATAGCGCACGCGACGTGGTCAAGACGAGCACGTATGCGATCGATGCATTCCAGTCGCCCGAGATCGGCTCGCTCGGCTGGGTGCAGGACGGGCGCGTCGAATTCCAGCGCGGCGTGGTACGTGCGCATACGCTCGCGACCGAGTTCGTGATCGGACCGACATGGCCGCATGTGGAAATCGTTACGAGCTATGCGGGCGTGTCGCGCATCGCGGTCGACGCGCTGGTGGCCGCCGGCGTGCGCGGTATCGTCGTGGCGGGCACCGGCAATGGTTCGATTCACGCGTCGATGTTGCCAGCGCTCGCCGATGCCATTTCGCAGGGCGTGGCGGTGGTGCGCTCGTCGCGCGTGGGTTCAGGACACGTGATGCACAACGGCGCGGCCGCTGACGATGCGCTCGGTTTCATCAGCGCGGGCTCGCTGAATCCGTACAAGGCGCGGGTTCTGCTGATGCTGGCACTGGCCGCGGGTGGCACGGGACCGGTCGCGTTGCAGAAGGTGTTCGACACGTATTGATAATGATGCGGTAATGACCCACTCGCAGGCAGCACGTGTCTGTTCTGTGCGTGAAGGCTCAATGAAAAAACGCGGCGCCCAGTTTTCAATCCGGGTGCCGCGTTGTCGTTTTGGCGCGCGCGTTACAGCGGCGCGTGATGGTCTATCACACCAGAGCGCATCACTGCGGCGGGATCACCAGCACCTGGCCCGGATAAATCTTGTCCGGGCTTTTCAGCATCGGCGTGTTCGCCTGGAAGATCACATCGTTCTTCGCGCCGCTGCCGTAATACTTCTCGGCGATTTTCCACAAATTGTCGCCGGACACGACCGTGTGGAACTGTGTCGGCGCGGCGGCGGGCGTGGTGACGGTCAGTTGGTCGTCGACCTTGTCGACGTTGTGCACGTTGCCGGCGGCGACGAGGATCTTGTCCTTGGTCGGCTGGTCGGCTGCCTGGCCGGCGACGGTGACCGTGTGGCTGGTGCCGTCGTAGCTCACCTGCAGATTGGTGGCGTCGAGGCCCTGGCTGCGAATGTAGGTGGCGATCGCGTCGCCCGCGGTTTTATTCAGCGCGGCGAGGTCGGGCGCGGCGGGCGCGGCGGCCTGCGCGGAAGTAGACGCGGCGCCGAACAGCTTTTCGCCGGCTTCCTTGATGAAACTGAGAATACCCATCGATCACACTCCTGACGTAGTGGCACAAGAACAAGTTGAGCACGGGGTTGTGCACTGGCTGCGAGATCTCGCGAGAGATTTGAATCACACGCGCACGACATGCGGATGACACGCGTCGCGCGATGCAGGAAGCGATGCACGGCGCGCGTCGCGTTCGCAAACGTAACGAACGCAGCCAACCGGACTCAACGAGTTTAGGAGAAAAGCGCGCAGCGATGTGTCAAAAAAGGTGGGAAGACGGCGCGGAGTTGCAAGCAAATGCAAACGGACGTGCAAGCAGGCGGCATGCATGATTGCACCCGCTGCGAGAGGTTGGCGGAAAAAGCATGACGATGAATCCGACAGCCGGACACCCGACGACGACGTCTGACCGACCAAGGCTTCCCCGGCGTCGCCGGGTGCCGCTGCGGACCCCACTTGCCGCTCTCAGCCCAGAGCGGCACGATTTGCCCGTTGCGCCGCGCATGCTGCACGACGAACGGGCGCCCCACCTGTGCTTGCGATGATGCCGACGATGCGGCGATCACGGCAAACCGTATGACTGTCTGAAGTACTTTTTATGTGCCGCCGATGACACTTGCGGCACGCTCCCCGATTGGCCTGTCGCTGTTTCGCGTGATCTGTTGCGGCTCGCTGTTGCGCGTGTTCATACGACTCGCGCAGCAGCGGCGATTCGAAGCAGGCATGCTGCAACGAACCTGCACGGTCAACCCCGCAACCAGCTCACAAGATGACCCGCTTCAAGCCGCCTTCGCTTCGTTGCCCGGCGCTTGCGCGACCTCATGATTCCCCATGATTTCCAGCGCGCGCACCATCGCCGAGTGATCCCATGCCTTGCCGCCGTTCGCCGCGCACACGCTGAACAGTTGTTGCGCGCTCGCGGTATGCGGCAGCGCGATGCCCAGCTTGCGCGCGCCGTCGAGTGCGAGGTTCAGGTCCTTCTGATGCAATTCGATACGGAAGCCCGGATTGAACGTGCGTTTGGTCATGCGCTCGCCATGCACTTCGAGAATCCGCGACGACGCGAAGCCGCCCATCAAAGCCTTGCGCACGCGCTCCGGATCGGCACCCGAACGCGACGCGAACAGCAACGCTTCGGCCACCGCTTCGATGTTCAGCGCAACGATGATCTGATTGGCCACCTTGCAGGTCTGACCCGCGCCGTTCTCGCCGATCAGCGAGATGTTCTTGCCCATCAGTTCGAACAGCGGTTTCGCCGTTGCGAACGCTTTTTCCGGGCCGCCCACCATGATCGTCAGCGACGCTTCACGCGCGCCGACTTCGCCTCCGGACACCGGCGCATCGAGATAGTCGACGCCGAGCGCGTTGATCTTCTTCGCGAATGCCTGCGTGTCGAGCGGCGAGATCGAGCTCATGTCGATCATCAGCTTGCCCTTCGTGAGACCAGCGGCGACGCCGTCGTCGGCGAACAGCACGTTGGCGACGTCAGGCGTGTCCGGCACCATGATGATGACGATGTCGGCGGCCTGCGCGACAGCGGTCGAATTGGCGACCACGCTGGTCGTTTTGGCGAGGTCTTCCGGCACCGGGTAGGCGCCGTTCACAAACAGTGAATGACCGCCCTTGATGAGGTTGCGCGCCATGTGCGCGCCCATGATGCCGAGGCCGATGAAACCGATCTTTGCCATGTGTCTGAATCTCCAGAGTTGTTTGGGGTCCCCCAAGGGGACTTCCTTCGGGGCGCGAGGCGCGCGATATGCGCTGGCCCCGCTCGTTGCGCGTGACCGTGCCAGATGCGCTCCTTACACGACGCCCGTGCAGCCGCTCAAGCAGCCGCGTGCGCGGCGCCGCGCGCTTGCCCGGCCACGGTTTGCACCCAGCCGAGGCCGGCGGTGGTGCTCGTGCGGGGCTTGTACTCGCAGCCGACATAGCCGTCGTAGCCAAGCGAGTCCAGCAGCGCGAACAGGTACGGATAGTTGATCTCACCGGTGCCCGGTTCGTTACGGCCCGGGTTGTCGGCGAGCTGGATGTGCGCGATCTGCGGCAGGTTCTTCCTGATGGTCGCCGCGAGTTCGCCTTCCATCCGTTGCATGTGATAGATGTCGTATTGCAGGAACAGGTTGTCCGAGCCCACCGCGCGAATCACGTCGAGCCCTTCGCTCGAACGGTTCAGCGCGAAGCCGGGAATGTCGTACGCGTTACACGGCTCGACCAGCAGCTTGATGCCGGCCTTCTTCAATTCGCCCGCGGCGAAGCGCAGGTTGTCGACGATCGTCGCGCGCGCCTTGTCCGCATCGACGCCCGCCGTCGGAATGCCGACGAGGCAATTCACTTGCGGCACCTTGAGCGCGCTCGCGTATTCGATCGCACGGCCGACGCCTTCCTGAAACTCGCTCAGCCGATCCGGCAAGCACGCGATGCCGCGTTCGCCAGCTTCCCAGTTGCCCGCCGGCAGGTTGTGCAGCACCAGCTTCAGGCGGTTCTGCTGCAAACGCTCGCTCAACTCGGCGATCTGGTACGGATACGGGAACAGGAATTCGACGGCGTGAAAGCCCGCGTCCGCCGCGGCCGAAAAGCGCTCGAGGAACGGGACTTCGTTGAACAGCATGGTGAGATTCGCTGCGAATTTCGGCATGGTGCTTGTGTCTCTCTGGTCGGTCAGTGAAATAACTTCTTGAGGTAATTTCGTTCGTGGCGCGCATCTCACACGCGATCGGGCAGCGCTGCGTTGCGACGCTGCCCATCGTGCTCACGCGATGCAAAACTGGCGAGGCTCAGTCGAGCATGCTAATCGCGGTCGGTGCGTCTTCGCGCTTCGCGGCCAGTTCTTCGAACTCGTTGATCGCGTCGATCTCGGTGCCCATCGAAATGTTGGTCACACGTTCGAGAATCACTTCGACGATCACCGGCACGTTGAACTCGGAGAGCATCGACTGTGCCCTTTGCAGCGCGGGCTTCAGCTCTTCCGGCTTGAACACGCGGATCGCCTTGCAGCCCAGACCTTCGGCGACCGCGACGTGATCCACGCCATAACCGTTCGTCTCAGGCGAGTTGATGTTCTCGAAGCCGAGCTGAACGCAGAAGTCCATCTCGAACGCGCGCTGCGCCTGGCGGATCAGCCCGAGGTACGAGTTGTTCACCACCACATGCACATAGGGCAGCTTGAATTGCGCGCCGGCCGCGAGTTCTTCGATCATGAACTGGAAGTCGTAGTCACCCGAAAGCGCGACGATCGGACGTTGCGGGTCGGCGGCGCGCACACCCAGCGCTGCCGGAATCGTCCAGCCGAGCGGGCCCGCCTGGCCGCAGTTGATCCAGTTGCGCGCCTTGTACACATGCAGGAATTGCGCGCCGGCAATCTGCGACAGACCGATCGTGCTCACGTAGCAGGTATCGCGGCCGAACACCTGGTTCATCTCCTCGTACACGCGCTGCGGCTTCATCGGCACGTTGTCGAAGTGCGTCTTGCGCAGCATGGTGCGCTTGCGTTGCTGGCAGTCGGCGACCCATGCGCCGCGGTCCTTCAGCTTGCCGGCGGCCTTCCATTCGCGCGCCACTTCGACAAACAGTTCGAGTGCTGCCTTCGCGTCCGACACGATGCCCAGATCCGGACCGAACACGCGGCCGATTTGCGTCGGCTCGATGTCGACGTGCACGAACTTGCGGCCCTTCGTGTAGACCTCGATGCTGCCCGTGTGGCGGTTCGCCCAGCGGTTGCCGATGCCGAGCACGAAGTCCGACGCGAGCATCGTCGCGTTGCCGTAGCGGTGCGAAGTTTGCAAACCGACCATGCCGGCCATCAGCGGGTGGTCGTCGGGAATCGCGCCCCACGACATCAGCGTCGGGATCACCGGCACGCCGACGGTTTCGGCGAACGTCACCAGCAGGTCTTCAGCGGCCGCGTTCAGCACGCCGCCGCCCGAAACGATCAATGGCTTGTCGGCCTCGTTGAGCATCGTCAATGCAGCTTCGATCTGCTTGCGCGTCGCCTTCGGCTTGTAGACCGGCAGCGGCTCGTACGTGTCGATGTCGAATTCGATCTCCGCGAGCTGCACGTCGATCGGCAAGTCGACCAGCACCGGACCCGGGCGGCCCGAGCGCATCAGATGGAACGCCTGCTGGAACACGCGCGGCACCAGCGCCGGTTCGCGCACGGTCACGGCCCACTTGGTGACGGGCTTGGCGATCGATTCGATATCGACGGCCTGGAAGTCTTCCTTGTACAGACGCGCGCGGGGCGCCTGACCCGTGATAGCGAGAATAGGGATCGAGTCGGCCTGGGCGGAGTACAAACCGGTGATCATGTCGGTGCCGGCGGGGCCCGAGGTGCCGATGCACACGCCGATGTTGCCCGGCTGCGCCCGCGTGTAGCCCTCGGCCATGTGCGACGCGCCTTCGACGTGGCGCGCCAGCACGTGGCTGATGTTGCCGGCCTTGCGCATCGCCGAGTAGAACGGATTGATCGCGGCGCCCGGCACGCCGAACGCGGTGTCGATGCCTTCTTTTTCGAGCACCAGCACGGCTGCGTCGACGGCTCTCATCTTGGCCATGAATGTCTCCTGAATGTCTGGGGGATATCTGGAAATAGGCGAACCAAAGCTTGTTGAGGGCAACTGTAGGCCCGACCTAAACGTTTGATAAGATCAGTCGGGGTCGCTTATTTCGAGACAAAAAGTATGTAATGGCGCGAAGCTCGCAGGCGACCCGGAATGCGGCGTGGACTGCGACCCGGAGGAGACACAGATGGACCGCTTCAAACAGATCGAAACTTTCGTGCGCGTCGCCGACGCGGGCAGCCTCGCGGCGGCCGCGCTGGAAGAGGGCGTGTCGCCGGTGATTCTCGGGCGCCGCATCGACGCGCTGGAAAAGCGCCTCGGCGTGAAACTGATGTACCGCTCGACGCGGCGCCTCGTGGTCAGCGAAGACGGCGCCGCGTTTCTGGAGCGCTGCCGGGGGCTGCTCACCGAGTGGGACCAGGCGGAAAACGAACTGAGCGCCGGACGGCGCGCGGTCAACGGCCATCTGATCGTATCGGCGCCGGCCGCGTTCGGGCGCAAGCACGTCGCGCCGCTCGCGCCGGCTTTTCTCGCCGACAAGCCGGAGTTGCAGGTGTCGTTCAATCTCACCGACCGGGTCGTGGACCTGGTGCGCGAGGGCTACGACCTGTCGATCCGCATCGGCGGCGCGGTCGATCCGAACTTCGTCGCGGTGAAGCTGGCGTCGAACCGGCGCGTGGTGTGCGGCACGCCGGACTATTTCCGCCGGCACGGCAAGCCGAAAACGCTCGAGGATCTGCCGCGCCACAACTGTCTCGCGTTCAATCTGCAAGGCGGGCAGAACCGCGGCTGGTATTTCCGCCGCAACGGCAAGCTGGCGACGGTGCGCGTGGGCGGCACGCTCGACTGCAACGACGGCGAACTGCTGCATCGCTGGGTATCCGAAGGGCTCGGGCTCGGCTGGCGTTCGACGTGGGAAATCCAGCAGCAACTGGCGCGCGGCGAACTCGAAACCGTGCTCGACGAATACGCGCTGCCCGACTACGACATTCTTGCGGTCTACCCGCAGCAGCGCTATGTGCCCGCCAAGGTGCGTTACTTCATCGATTATCTGAAAGAGGTGTACGCGAGCGAGGATTACTGGAACCGGCCGGCGTACTAGCGAGCGGCTTTTCACGTTTTTTGCGCGCATATTGCCAATCCGGCGGCGACGGCGGGAATAAACTCGGCAGATGGCCGGTTATGCGGTGAGGGGAGCGTTACGACGCGCCGCACAGCATCGCCGCAATGCCTTGGAGGGCCGAGGTGGTCCAGACCGATTCAGATGCCGCCGCTCACGAGCGGCGCGAAACCGACGCAGCCAGGAGCCGCCGCTTCCAGCAGCTCGCGCTGCCGCACCTGGACGCCGCGTACAACCTCGCGCGCTGGTTGTGCGGCAACGCCAGCGACGCGGAAGACGTGGTGCAGGAAGCCTTCCTGCGCGCGTTCCGTTTCTTCGACACGTTTCGCGGCGACTCGGCGCGGCCATGGCTGCTGGCGATCGTGCGCCGCACCTGGTACACCGAATGGCGGCGGCGCGCGTCGCCCCAGGACATGCTCGAATTCGACGACACCATGGACGACGCCGTGTTCGACGGCTGGAGCGCGGGCGGCGCCGATCCGCAGGCGCTGCTGATCCGCGACGAGGACACGCGGCTGGTGCACGAGGCGCTCGCGCAGCTGCCAGTCGAATATCGCGAGGTGCTGATTCTGCGCGAACTCGAAGAGATGGGTTACCGGGAGATCGCCGCGGTGGCTGACCTGCCGATCGGTACGGTGATGTCGCGGCTCGCGCGGGGGCGGCGCAAGCTGGCGGCGCTGTTGAAGGCGACGCCGGGGGCGTCGGCCGGGAAAGACGCGTGCGGGTCCGCGCGTGGCCAGCCGGAGGGTCCGGAGCAGGCGCGGCATGGTCTTCCCGATTTGCCCGACAGCGCTCCGCGTATGGCCGCCGGCAAGCCGGCTACCGCGACGGTCATGCCGCTGCGGGCGTCCGCCAACGGGCGGCCGCTCAACATTCCCGGCGGCAACACCGCTGGTCCAGTCAGGGAGACGCCGGATGGACTGTAACGAAGCACGGCCGCTCCTCGATGCGAACGCCGATCATGAATTGCCCGCGCCGGATGCTAGGCGCGTCCAGCAGCATATCGAGAGCTGCGATGCTTGCCGGCGCGACAGCGAAAGCCTGCGGGCGCTGAGTGGGGCGCTGCGGGCGGCGCCATATCATCGCGCGCCGCAGTCATTGCGAGCGCGAATCGTGGCGGGATTGCCGGCGCTCGAGGATGCCTTGGCGATGTCTGGAGCGGCGGCTGGAGGAGATGCGGCTGCTGAGGCGGTTGGAGCAGGCGGGGCAAACGGAGAGGCGAGGACGGCTGGAGCGGCTGATGCAGATAGTGCGGCCGCAACGGTTGAGACCGCTGGAGCCCGCGTAAGGCCGGACTCGGCGCCAAAGACACGCCCACGCCAGCGCCGTTGGCCTGCCTGGCTGACCGGCTGGCGTATTCCGGAAGGCGGTTTTGGCCAACCGGTCGCCGCCGGCCGGGCGAACCGTGTGCTCACACCAGGCTGGCTGGCCGCATTCGCTGTCGCGTTGTGCGCGGCGACGGCGATCATCACGCTGAATCTGCGCCGTCCGGCCGACTTCACGCCGTTCGCCGACGAACTGGTGGAAAGCCACGTGCGGGCGCAGGTGTCGGGCCGCGACATCGACGTGATTTCGACCGACCGGCATACGGTCAAGCCATGGTTCAACGGCCGGCTCGACTATTCACCGCCCGTCGAGGACCTGGCGGCAAGCGGCTTCGCGCTGGAGGGCGGCCGCCTCGACTACATCGGGCATCAGCGGGTGGCCGTGCTGGTGTACCGCTATCGAAAGCACGTGATCGACGTCTACGTGTTCCCGCAGGCCGGCTCCGGTGGTGCACGTGCGGGCCGGGGCGCGGACGGCGCGGCGCCTACGGCTCTTGCGCACGAAGGCTATTCGATTGCGCGCTGGGACGTGGAAGGCATGACCTGGTGGGCCATCACCGACGCCGCGCCCGATGCACTGAGCGGCCTCGAAGCGGCGCTGAAGGCGCGCTTGCAAGGAGGCAGCGAGCGCAGCGAGGGCGGCTGACGGCCCGGCAAGTGCGCGGGGAGGCGGTGTGCAGAGTGCAGTGGCTCGGTGAGTAGCAGGACGCGGGCAAAAGGTGGGCCGGTCGCTGCGTGGAAGTGGGCAGAGGCGACCGGTAGAAGGGTCGCGCTCCTCCACTCAGTCCGCCTTGCATCACTCCGTCGCCCCTAAACCCTTGAAAACACACCCGATTCATGCGTCGCATCATCGGGATATCTTGCAACCCGGCCCCATTCGGGTTACACTCTTTGGCTTCTCACTTGCCACACCGGTTCCGACGCCCGGGTGGCTTTAATCCACAAGGAGTGTGTATGCGTCATTATGAAATCGTCTTTATCGTGCATCCCGATCAGAGCGAGCAAGTGCCCGCCATGATCGAGCGTTACAAGAGCACGATCACGTCGCACGGTGGCCAGATCCACCGTATTGAAGACTGGGGCCGTCGCCAACTGGCCTACATGATCGAGAAACTCGCGAAGGCTCACTACGTCTGCATGAACATCGAATGCGACCAGACCACGCTCGACGAGCTGGAACACGCGTTCAAGTTCAACGACGCTGTCCTGCGTCACCTGATCGTCAAGATGAAGAAGGCCGAAACCGGCCCGTCGCCGATGATGAAGGAAGTGCAGCGCGAAGAAGCCAAGAAGTCGGCTGCTACGCAACCGTCCGAAGCGCAGGCTTAAGACACACTATTTAAGCTACCAGAACAAGCGTCGCTCTCGCCAAAGGCTTCATGAACCGGCTGCAACTCACGGCCAGCGTCGTCGAACGCGAACCGGTGCGGTACACCCTCGCCGGCGTTCCGATTGCAGGCTGCACGTTGCACCACCGCACGGAAGTCGTCGAAGCCGGCATCGCCCGGCAAGTCGAACTGACCATGCAGGCGGTCGCCGCGGGCGAAGCGAGCGGTAAGCTGGAAAGCTGTCAGATGGGCGTGGAAACGCTCTTCACCGGCTTCCTGGCGAAAAAGCACCGCAACGCAAGAACTCTGGTATTTCACATCACAGCATTGCAGGACATTGGAAAGGACTGAACATGCCCCGCCCGACTGGTAAGAAATTCGACAAGCGTCGTCAGCAACAAAATCCGCTCTTCAAGCGCAAGAAGTTCTGCCGTTTCACGGCCGCTGGCGTCGATCACATCGACTACAAGGACCTCGAAACGCTGAAGGACTTCATCGGCGAAAACGGCAAGATCACGCCGGCGCGTCTGACGGGTACCAAGGCCCACTATCAACGCCAGTTGGACACGGCAATCAAGCGCGCACGTTTCCTCGCGCTGGTGCCGTACACCGACCAGCACAAGGCCTAACCCGACGACGCGATAAGGAGCATCCGAATGCAAATCATTCTTCTGGAAAAAGTCGTCAATCTGGGCAACCTGGGCGATATCGTGAAGGTCAAGGACGGTTACGCACGTAACTTCCTGATCCCGAACAAGCAAGCTCGCCGTGCAACGAAGGAAGCCCTGGCTGAATTCGAAGTGCGCCGCGCAGAACTCGAAAAGATCGCCGGTGAAAAGCTGGCAGCCGCTCAGGCTCAAGGCGAAAAGCTGGCAGGCTCGACGGTTCAGATCGGTCAAAAGGCTGGCGTCGACGGCCGTCTGTTCGGCTCGGTGACGAACGGCGACATCGCTGAAGCACTGGTCAAGCAAGGCTTCGTAGTGGAAAAGGCGCAAGTGCGTCTGCCGGAAGGCCCGCTGAAGACGGTCGGCGAGCACCCGGTTCAGGTCTCGCTGCACACCGACGTTCTCGTCGATGTGACGGTGGCTGTGATCGGCGAACACGTCTAAGCAGACCGCGTCTAAGCAGACCGCGTCTAAGCAGACCGCGTCTAAACGCATCAAGTTTTGGTTGCCAGGACGTTGCTGGCGAAGGGCAGGGGCCGGGTAACCGGCCCCTGCCTTTTTTGTGCCCGTTTTTTTCGCGGGCTTTTTCATTTTCCCGCTCGCCGCCGCCGCCCGATTACCCGATAATTCCTCTCCATGAACGCACCGTCCAAAGATCCCCAACTCGAGTCGCTGAAAGTCCCGCCGCATTCGATCGAAGCCGAGCAATCGGTGTTGGGCGGCTTGCTGCTCGACAATGCGGCATGGGACCGCATCGCCGACTTCCTCTCGCAGAGCGACTTCTACCGTTACGACCACCGAATCATCTTCGAGCATATCGGCAAGCTGATCGCGGCCACGCGTCCTGCCGATGTGATCACGGTGTACGAAGCGCTCGGCACGTCGGGCAAGGCGGAAGACGTCGGCGGTCTGGCTTACCTGAACGCGCTGGCGCAGAACACGCCAAGCGCGGCCAATATCCGCCGCTATGCGGAAATCGTGCGCGATCGCGCGGTGCTGCGCCGGCTGGTTTCCGTCGCGGACGAAATCTCCGCCGACGCATTCAACCCGCAGGGCAAGGAAGTCCGGCAGTTGCTGGACGAAGCCGAATCGAAGGTGTTTTCGATCGCCGAAGACGGCGCGCGTGGCACGCAGGGCTTCCTCGAAATCGGGCCACTGCTGACCGAGGTGGTCGAGCGGATCGACACGCTGTATCACACCGCCAATCCAAGCGACGTGACCGGCACGCCAACCGGCTTTGTCGATCTGGACCGCATGACTTCGGGTATGCACGGCGGCGAGTTGATCATCGTCGCGGGCCGTCCGTCGATGGGTAAGACGGCATTTTCGATGAACGTCGGCGAATACGTGGCGGTCGAGTATGGCCTGCCCGTGGCGGTGTTCTCGATGGAAATGCCGGGTTCGCAGCTCACCATGCGTATGCTCGGCTCGGTCGGCCGGCTGGACCAGCACCGCATGCGAACCGGGCGCCTGACCGACGAGGATTGGCCGAAGCTCACGCACGCGGTGCAGAAAATGAGCGAGGCGCAGATTTTCATCGACGAAACCGGCGGTCTGAACCCGATGGAATTACGCTCGCGCGCACGCCGGCTGTCGCGTCAATGCGGCAAGCTCGGGCTGATCATCATCGACTACCTTCAGCTGATGAGCGGGTCGTCATCCGGCGAAAACCGCGCGACCGAAATTTCGGAAATCTCGCGTTCGCTGAAGAGTCTCGCCAAGGAACTCGACGTGCCGGTGATCGCGTTGTCGCAGCTCAACCGGGGTCTCGAACAGCGTCCGAACAAGCGGCCGATCATGTCGGATCTGCGCGAATCCGGCGCTATCGAGCAGGATGCGGACGTGATTCTGTTCATTTACCGCGACGAAGTGTATAACCCGGACAGCCCGGACAAGGGCACTGCGGAAATTATCATCGGCAAACAGCGGAATGGTCCGATCGGACCCGTTCGACTCACGTTCCACGGACAATTCACGAAGTTCGACAATTTTGCCGGCGCGCAGAATTTCTACAGCGAGTAGAGGAACAAATTAAGTGCCTGTTGTAACGGCGCTTTCAAAAGTGCGACATCGGTCCCGCGACGGTACAATATGGCGGTTTTATGTCAGCCATTACATGACCAATTTTCGGGATCCCAATGTTCGGTCGATTCATGCCCACCGAGGGCAAGTTCTTTGAAATTTTCAATGCGCACGCAACGTGCATCGTCTCGGCGAGCCGCGAACTCGAGTTGCTGATCGACAATCTGCAAGACGCGGAAACCCACAAGCAAAACGTGCAAAAAGCCGAAAAGGCCGCTGACAAGCTCACGCACGAAACCATCGACCTGCTGCACAAGACCTTCATCACGCCGCTCGACCGCGACGAGATCCACAAGCTGATCACCACGATGGACGACATCCTCGACCTGATGGAGGACGTCGCCACGGCCATCTCGCTGTACGACGTGCAGGCGGTGACCTCGGAAGCCAGCCAGCTCGCGCACATCTGCACGGCGACCTCGGAGCGCGTGCAGTTCGCGGTCAGCCTGCTGTCGGACATGAAGCAGGCGAGCCAGATCCTGAAGGCTTGCGAGGAAATCGACCGACTGGAGTCGGAAGCCGACCGCGTGCTGCGCTCGGCCATGTCGAAACTGTTCCGCGAAGAAGACAACGTCAAGACCCTGATCAAGCTGAAAGCAATTTACGAATTGCTCGAAACGATCACCGACAAGTGTGAGGATGTAGCGAACATCATCGAAGGCATCGTGCTGGAAAACGCATAATGCAATCGATACAACTTGCTGTCTGGGTCGTCGCCGGCCTGGTTGCCGTCGCGCTGATTTTCGACTTCATGAACGGCTTTCACGACGCGGCGAATTCGATCGCCACAGTCGTTTCCACCGGTGTGCTGAAACCGCAGCAGGCGGTGGCATTTGCGGCGGCATTTAACGTCATCGCATATTTCGTGTTTCACCTGAAAGTGGCCGCGACCGTTGGACGGGGCACGATCGATCCCAACATCGTCGACCATTACGTGATTTTCGGCGCGCTGGTCGGTGCGATCGGGTGGAACGTCATCACGTGGCACTACGGCATTCCTTCCAGCTCGTCGCATGCGCTGATCGGCGGGCTCGTGGGCGCGGCCCTCGCCAAGTCCGGCTGGGGCTCGCTCAACATGGACGGCCTGATGAAGACGGTGGCTTTCATCTTCATCTCGCCGCTGCTCGGCTTCGTGCTTGGTTCCTTTTTCATGCTGGCGGTGTCGTGGCTTTACTTCCGCACGCCGCCCAGCAAGGTCGACCGGCGGTTCCGTCGTTTGCAGCTGCTGTCGGCGGGCTTGTACAGTCTTGGCCACGGCGGTAACGACGCGCAGAAAACCATCGGCATTATCTGGATGCTGCTGATCGCGACGGGGTTTGCGTCGTCGCTCGCAGACGCGCCGCCGCTGTGGGTGATCGGCGGCTGCTATCTGTCGATGGGTCTCGGCACGCTATTCGGCGGCTGGCGGATCGTCCGCACGATGGGCCAGAAAATTACCAAGCTCAAGCCGGTCGGCGGCTTCTGTGCGGAGTCCGGCGGAGCGATCACGCTATTCACCGCTTCGTGGCTCGGCATTCCGGTGTCCACCACGCATACGATCACCGGCGCGATCGTCGGGGTCGGCGCTACGCAGAAGCTCAGCGCGGTGCGCTGGGGCGTGGCCGGCAACATCGTATGGGCGTGGATTCTGACGATTCCGGCCTCCGCGGTGCTCTCCGCGGCGGGTTGGTGGTTTGGGCACCGTTTCCTGTAAGTAGGCGTCGCGAGTGCGGGGCAGCGCTGCCCGCACGCGGCCGCTGACGGCGCGCAGGAGTCGACTGTCGGGCTTTAGCGTGCTTTAACGCGCGTTTCGCCCAACCTGTACGCTGTCTCGCGCATCCACCGCCGCCCGCCGCTCAGATCAGCGGCGCGCTGCCGCCATCCATCGGGACGATCGCGCCCGTCACATAGCTCGCGCGGCGGCTCGCCAGAAACAGCGCGACGTCGGCAATCTCCTCCGGTTTGGCATAGCGTCCGAGCGGCACTTTGGCCTGCCCGCGCGCCAGCGCTTCCGCGTTCTCGACACCTTGCTGCGCGGCTTCCAGTTTGACCGCTTCCTCGACGCGCTCGGTCAGCGTCGCTCCGGGGTTGATCGCGTTGATGCGGATGCCGTAGCGCGCGTAGTAATGGGCGAGGCCGACGGTGGCCAGCATCAAGGCGGCATTCGCGGCGCCGCCGGCGATGTGGATATCGCTCGCGATCTTGCCACCCATGCCGATGATGTTGACGATCGTGCCCGGTTCGCCGCCCCCCGTCTTCGCCCGCTCTGCCATGCGGCGCAGCACTTCCTGCTGCGGATAGATGTAGGGGAAATACTTAGCTTCCATCGTCGCCTTGAACGCGTCGGCGTCGAGCGTCTCCGGGTCGTAGCGGCGCGCCGCGCCGGCGCTGTTGATCAGCACATCGATCGGGCCGACCGCGGTGCTGACTTCCTCGACGATATCGGCGGCGCTGTGCGGTTCGTGCAGATCGGCGCGAGTCCGGTGCACGTGGAAGCCTTCCTGTTTCAACTGTTCGTACGCGCGCGCGAGATTGGCGGGATCGCGCGAAACGATCGCGACTTTCGCGCCTTCTTGAGCGAACGCGCGGGCGCAGGCGAACCCGATCCCCTTGCTGCCGCCCGTTATCAACACCACCTTGCTTTTCAGCCCAAGATCCATCGTCGCCACCCGGTGTAGGAAGAATATCGTTGACGATAGCAGATCGGCGGTGTCGCTGTGCCGTGCTGTCCCTTTGATGCAGCAGGAAGGCGGCGCGGTTCGATAGAGCGAGGCGGCGCTACGGCGTCAGAAGTTGCCGTTCGCGAAGCGGGCGATCGGATCGTCGTTGGTCTGCGTGGGCGCGGGAATGCTGCGCGAGGCTGTCGAGGCCCGCATGATCTGCACGCCGCCATTCGTATCGGCGTGTTGTGCCTGCTGAGCCTGACGGGCGGCGACAGAAGCGGGCGGCGGCGGCTCGAACGCATCGGCGGCGGCGTCGATTGCGTCGGGCGCGCGAGCAGCCGGGCTTTGTGGTGCGGCGCGCGCGGCCGTTGCGGTCTGCTCCGCCGCGGCGGTGGGGGGCGCGTAGTCGCTTGCTTGAGCGGCTGGAGCCATGGTCGGCGCCACGGCGCCGGCTGCGCGTGCCTGCATCTGTGCGGAGGTCATGCCAGGCGGCGGCGGTTCGAACGGATCGGCTTGCGCTGCCGGCGAGCCTGCTGTAGTGACAGGTATGGCAGAAGTCGGCTGGGCCGCCTTGGTCAACGATGCGCGCGGCGGCGTCGCAACCCGGACTGCTGGCTGTTGCGATGACAATTGAGCTTGCGCAGAACCGGCCGCATAGCCCGCCGACTCGGACTCAACAATGCCAGTGCTCGCCGAAGACGCCTCGCTTGCCGTCACGGCCGCCATCCCGCCCGCGCCCGCATACGCCGGCGCCGCGCGCGTCACCACCGGCGCAACCCGTTCCGGCGACTGCGGCGCCGCAGCCTGATAGCTCGGCGTATCGAACGGCGCAGGTGCGGCAGCCGGCCCGGCCACACGGCGGATACCGTCGAAGCGCTTGGCCCAATAGGGATTGGTCAGATAGTCGAGCCGCACCGTGCCGCCGGTAGACGGCGCATTGACGAAGCGCAGCTTGCCCACGTAAATGCCGACGTGCGAATGGGCGCGTCCCGTCGTATTGAAGAAAATCAGGTCGCCCGGCGCGATTTCATCCGGTTCGATCGTCTCGCCGCGTCCGCTCATATCCGCCGTGGTGCGAGGCAGATTCACCGACGCCGCGCGCAGCACGACATAGCGAACCAGTCCGCTGCAATCGAAGCCGCTATCGGGCGTATTACCGCCCCAACGGTACGGAACGCCGACCAGGCTCATCGCCTGAATCGAGATTTCCTCGCGGCCAATGCTGTGGTCGACGAAATGCGGAAAGCCCGGCGGCGGTGCGTGATACGCGCCGTTCGCCACCACGATCGAGCCGCCGGACCCGCGCGAACTCTTCTGCGGCGCGCCGGCGCAGGCGGCGAGCAGCAGGACGGGCAGCAGCGAAAACGCGAGTCGGCGCATTGAAGGCGAGGCGAGCGTTAAACGCCCGCTTACGGGCGGATGATCTCCGGATGGTAGCCCGCGAGACATGGCTCGGGCAAGAATTGTTGATAAATTACTTGAGGTTCGTGCGCTAAGTGTTGTCCCTCCGGGACGTCGGGCAATAAAAAAGCCGCACCCGGAATCCCGGGTGCGGCTTCGTGGTGCAGCTAACTAGCTGAAACTTAAAGAATTTCCGACGCGTAGTCAGCAAGTCGCGAGCGCTCGCCACGCGCCAGCGTGACGTGCCCGCTGTGCGCCCAGCCTTTGAAGCGATCGACCACGTACGTCAAACCGGAACTACCTTCGGTCAGGTAAGGCGTATCGATCTGCGCAATATTGCCCAGACAGATGATCTTCGTGCCCGGACCCGCGCGCGTGACCAGCGTCTTCATCTGCTTTGGCGTCAGATTCTGCGCCTCGTCGATGATCAGATACTTGTCCACGAACGTACGTCCGCGCATGAAGTTCATGCTCTTGACCTTCAGCCGCGACCGGATCAACTCCTGAGTGGCGGCGCGGCCCCATTCGCCGGCGGCGTCGTCGGTCTTCTGCAGGACTTCGAGGTTGTCGTCGAATGCACCCATCCACGGCTGCATCTTTTCCTCTTCCGTACCCGGCAGAAAGCCGATGTCTTCGCCGACCGGCACCGTGGCGCGTGTCACGATGATCTCGTTGTAGCGTTTGTCGTCGAGCACCTGCGCGAGACCGGCGGCGAGCGCGACCAGCGTCTTGCCGGTGCCGGCCTGGCCCAGCAGCGTGACGAAGTCGATTTCCGGATTCATCAGCAGGTTCAGCGCGAAGTTCTGCTCGCGGTTGCGCGCGGTGATCCCCCACACGTTGTTCTTGTGGTGGCCGTAATCGCGCAGCGTTTGCAGCAGCGCCGTCTTGCCGTTCAACTCGCGCACCAGCGCATGAAACGCGGGCTCGCCGTTTTGCGGCTCCAGATAGACGAATTCGTTGACCAGCATCGATGCGCACAGCGGACCCGTCACGCGGTAGTACGTGGTGCCGGTCTTGGTGTCCTGCCAGCTCTCCATCCCCTTCGCGTGCCTGGTCCAGAAGTCCTGCGGCAGCGCGCGGATGCCCGAATACAGCAGATCGCTGTCTTCCAGCACCTGGTCGTTGAAATAATCTTCGGCGGGCAGGCCGAGCGCATGCGCCTTGATGCGCATGTTGATGTCTTTCGACACCAGCACGACCTGGCGATCCGCCCGGTCGCGCTGCAGTGCGCGCACCACGCCGAGGATCTGGTTGTCGGCCTTGCCTTCCGGCAGACCTTCGACCGGCTCGATCGCGGTGAGCTTGGTCTGGAAGTACAGACGCCCGGATGCCTCGCGGCTGCCCAGCCGCGCGAGCGAAATGCCGTCGGACATGTTGCCGGCGTTCGCCACCAGCGCGTCCAGCGTGCGGCTCACCTGACGCGCGTTACGCGCGACTTCCGACATGCCCTTCTTGTGGTTGTCGAGTTCTTCCAACGTCATCATCGGCAGATAGACGTCGTGTTCCTCGAAACGGAACAGACAGCTCGGATCGTGCATCAGCACGTTCGTGTCGAGCACGAAGAGCTTCTGGACTTCGACGGGCTCGGTGGTCGCGCCGCGTTTCCTGCTCGTGCCACGCGTGCTCGGTACGGCGGCGACAGGCGTGCTGGCCGCAGGCTGTTTCGCGCTCGGCGCGCGGGCGACGACCGGTTGCGGTTCATCTGCGGGTGTGGCCAGTTCAGCTTGCGGCCGCGTAGTCGGAACCGGCTGCAACAGCGCAGCGGTCTGCTTCGATTTACGCCCGCGCGCCGGGGCGGTTTGCGCGGCGGACGAATCGGCAGCGGCGGACGACGAAACCGGCACAGGCCGCAACGTGGTCGCGGCATTGGCGGCGTGCGCCATCGGCGTGGCGACGTTCGCGCGGCCGTAATCGGCCGACTCTGCGGATTCCCCAACGCCTGCCTGTTTCTTCGCGGCGGAGCGAGCCGGCGCGGCGGGTTTGGCCTTGTATTCGTCAGGTGGTAGAAGATTGCCGAGCTTGCTGGGGGGAGTAGGCAAAGGCATGGTTTCCCTCGAATTTATCGGGTCACATATCGTGCGCCGCCTGTCGCATTCTGCCGGTGCCAGTGGATGCGCACGCAGTTTGCGCCCGGAGGCGCGCATTCGGTCTAGAGATGCCGGTTCGCCTGGTCTTCGATCGGCTCCTTGATGCAAGTGCGCGGCCGAATGAACGAACGGTTGCGCGCAACTAAAAAAGCCGCCGCCCCGGCGTACGGGGCAAGCGGCTCGCCTTCGGTGCTCGCGTCGCGCCTCATGACTGGGACGGCCCCGGTAAATCCGGGAAAGCGGCCGTCAAGTCTGGCGCAGCGGAGGAAAATGTGGGGTGGACAGGCACTCATTGCAACCCAATATAACGCGCCTCAAAGCGCTTGTACAGCCACCAGAATATCGTCGACATGGCCGGGCACTTTCACGCCGCGCCACTCCTCGCGCAGCACGCCATCGGCGTCGATGAGGAACGTGGAGCGTTCAATCCCCCGTACTTCTTTGCCATACATTTTCTTCATTTTGATGACATTGAAGAGCGCGCACAGGTTTTCTTCCGGGTCCGAGATCAGCGGGAAGGGTAGTTCGAGCTTGGCCTTGAAATTGTCATGCGAACGCAGGCTGTCGCGCGACACGCCAATGATTTCCGCGCCGGCCTTTTTGAACTTCGGATACAGATCGCGGAATTGCAGACCTTCGGTCGTGCAGCCCGGCGTGTTGTCCTTCGGGTAAAAGTACAGCACCACCTTCTTGCCCCGCAGCTTGGACAGCGTGATCTCTCCGCCGGTAGCGGGGGCGGTGAAGTCGGGGATGGGTTGGTCGACTGCGATGGACACGAGGTTCTCCGGTTGTTATGGCCGGCGCCGCATTGCTGCTGCGGCGTCGGCCTGGCATCGAGGCTTATGGGGAGGTCGGCCCGTGCGCGGCGTGCTCTCGCGCGGCGGCCGGGTCGTCAAGGTTGGCGGCTGGCCGGCCAGTCAGGGCTGGACAATCAGTTCGCCGGAGCGCCCCGGAATTTCACCCCACGTAACAGGGTACGATGGCAGCGTGCTGCGGTCTAGCGTGGCGTAGTAATCACCCATCGTCGCGAAGGTATGGCCTTGCGCGCGCCAGCCTTCCAGCAGTTGTTCGAAGATCGGCGCGAGCTTTTGCCCTTCGAGTTCCGCGTGCAGCGTGAACACCTGGTCGTGCGGATTATTGGCGGTGTGCCTGAGCATCCATTGCGCGACCGTGTGCTCGTCGACACCGTCCACGCCGAGCACTTCGTCGAGCGTGGGCAGCGTGGTCGGCATCTGCACATGCGTGAGCGTCCTGCCGCCAACCACCGGCAGATAAGGCGAATGACCGCGCCCGTCGGACGCGTAACGCATGCCCCACGCGTCGATCTGCTCGAATGCGTGCCCGTTCATCTGCCAGCCCGCCGCGCCGTGCGTGACCGGCGGAGCGCCGAATACCTCGACAAAACGGTCGTGGCTTTTCTGCATCTGCGCAGTGGTCCACGCGCGGTCTTTCGAGCGCACATTGTCCTGCCAGTACACGTGATCCCACGTATGAATGCCGCATTCGAAGCCGGCTTCGTGGATCGCGCGCATCTCGGCGGCCGCCTTCGCGCCGATGTCCGGACCGGGCAGCAGCACGCCGTACATCAATTGCTTGACGCCGTAGTGTTCGACCACCGAGGTGCGCGACACCTTCTTCAGAAAGCCCGGCCGCAGCACGCGGCGCATCGCCCAGCCGGTGTGGTCGGGGCCGAGGCTGAAGAGGAAAGTGGCGCGCGCCTTGAAGCGGTCGAAGATGCGCGCGAGATTCGGCACGCCTTCGCGGGTGCCGCGCAGCGTGTCGACGTCGATCTTCAGAACGATACGGGCCAAGGATCAGCCCTTATTGCTGTTCGACGAGTGCGCGGGCGTCGCCGACATGGCCGCGATACGCTTCGAAAATCTTGCGCAGCGCTTCGTCGAAAGTCGACTTCGGCGCCCAGTTGAGTTCCTGCATCGTGTTGTCGATCTTCGGCACGCGGTTCTGCACGTCCTGGTAGCCCGCGCCGTAGTACGCGCCCGACGACGTTTCAACGAGCTGCACCTGCTTGGCCGTCGCCGCGTACTCCGGGAATTCGGCGGCGAGCTTCAACATCTTGTGCGCGAGTTCACGCACGGAGAAATTGTTGGTCGGGTTGCCGATGTTGTAGATCTTGCCCGTAGCGATGCCGTCCTTGTTCTCGATGATCTTCATCAGCGCGCCGATGCCGTCGTCGATATCCGTGAACGCGCGCTTTTGCGCGCCGCCGTCGACGAGGCTGATGTTCTCGCCGCGCACGATGTGGCCGAGGAACTGCGTGACCACGCGCGAGCTGCCTTCCTTCGGCGTGTAGATCGAGTCGAGGCCCGGGCCGATCCAGTTGAACGGACGGAACAGCGTGAAGTTGAGGCCCTCCATGCCGTAGCCCCAGATCACGCGGTCCATCAACTGCTTCGAGCACGCGTAGATCCAGCGCGGCTTGTTGATCGGGCCGTACGTCAGTTGCGATTCTTCCGGATCGAACTGCTCGTCCGTGCACATGCCGTAGACCTCGGACGTGGACGGAAACACCAGATGCTTGCCGTACTTGACGGCCGAACGCACGATCGGAAGGTTCGCTTCGAAGTCCAGTTCGAACACGCGCAGCGGCTGCTTCACGTATGTGGCGGGGGTGGCGATCGCGACCAGCGGCAGGATCACATCGCACTTCTTGATGTGATACTCGACCCACTCCTTGTTGATCGTGATGTCGCCTTCGAAGAAGTGCATCCGCTCATGATTGATGAGGTCGCCCAGACGTTCGGTCTGCATGTCCATCCCGAAGACTTCCCAGTCGGTCGTTTCGAGAATGCGTTTGGACAGGTGATGGCCGATGAAGCCGTTCACACCCAGAATCAGGACTTTTTTCATGAATGTCGGGGAGTTGGGATGAGCTGGGCGAATTCGGCCGGGGTGACGACAGTCTCGCTGCCGTCGTGCTGGTGCCGCAATTCGTGGATGGCGATGGCGCGGCCGTCGCCGCAGATCGCGAAAACGGCATTATCGCTTACGTGCAGGCCCGGCGGCAAATCCGAGCGTAGCGCGCCTGGCGCGGCCAGGCGTGCGCGGGCGACGATGAAACGGTGGCCGTCGAGGTCGGTGAAAGCGCCCGGGTAGGGCGGCGCAACCGCGCGGATCAGGTTGTAGACCTGCTGTGCGGGTTGCGTCCAGTCGATCCGGCCGTCTTCCGGTTTGCGCCCGCCGTAATAGCTGCCGTGCGCGAGGTCGTTCGGCAGATGCGGCGCTTCGCCCGCCAGCAACGCCGGCAGCACGCGCCACAGAGTTTGCTCGGCGGCGACCGTGACCTTGTCGAACACTTGCGCGGCGGTGTCGTCAGGCAGGATCGGCACCGGCGTTTGCGCGATGATCGCGCCCGCGTCGGGCTTGGCGGCCATCTCGTGCAGCGTCGCGCCGGTTTCGGTTTCGCCGTGGATCACCGCCCAGTTGGTCGGCACGCGGCCGCGGTATTTCGGCAGCAGCGAACCGTGCATGTTGTAAGCGCCCCGTGCGGCGAGCGCGAGCAGGTCGACCGGCAACATGTGGCGGTAGTAGAACGAGAAGATGAAGTCCGGCCGCGCGGCGCTGACCGCCGCGCGCAGTTCCGGACTCTTCGGATCGCCCGGCGTGACGACGGCAATGCCGTGTTCGGCGGCGACCGACGCCACGCTGCCGAACCAGATGTTTTCGCTCGGGTTGTCTTCGTGGGTGACCACCAGCGTCACGTCGACGCCGCGCGCGAGCAGCACCTGCAGGCAGCGCACGCCGACGTTGTGATACGCGAATACGACAGCGCGCGGTTTCATGGCGTCGGCCCCTGATTGGCCAGCGGCGCGGTTTGCACGGCCTGCACCACAGCCTGGCGGGGCGCTTCGGTGAAGGTCGTGCCGTCGCGCTGTTCGAGAATGGTCTGCACCAGATAGCGCGGCCGCGCGCGCACCTGTTGATAGATCCGCCCGATGTACTCGCCGAGCAGGCCGAGCGCGAAGATGATCACGCCGAGCAGGAAGAAGGTGATAGCAAACAGCGTGAACACACCTTGCACTTCCGCGCCGATGATGAAGCGGCGAATCAGCAGCAGTACGAACAGCGCCGCCGAGCCGAGCGACAGGATCACGCCGATGAACGACAGCCATTGCAGCGGCACCACCGAGAAGCCGGTGACGAGGTCGAAATTCAGGCGGATCAGCGAGTACAGCGAGTACTTCGATTCGCCGGCGAAACGCTCTTCGTGCGCGACTTCGATTTCGACCGGATTCTGCGCGAACGTGTAGGCTAGCGCCGGAATGAACGTGTTGATCTCGCCGCAGCGATTGATCGTGTCGATGATGTGCCGGCTGTACGCACGCAGCATGCAGCCCTGGTCGGTCATCTTGATGCGGGTGATGCGCTCGCGCAGCTGGTTCATCGCGCGCGACGCCTTGCGGCGCCACAGGCTGTCCTGGCGTTGCAGACGGATCGTGCCGACATAGTCGTAGCCTTCGCGCATCTTCGACACCAGCTTGCCGATTTCTTCGGGCGGATTCTGCAGGTCGGCGTCGAGCGTGATGACGATCTCGCCGCGCGATTGCTCGAAGCCCGCGAGAATCGCCATGTGCTGGCCGTAGTTGCCGTTCAGCAGGATCACGCGGGTCGTGTCGGGCCGCGCGCGGAACTGCTCGGCGAGCAGGGCGGCGGATTTGTCGCGGCTGCCGTCGTTGATGAAAATCACTTCATAACCGGTGCCGAGCGCGTCGAGCGCCGGATAAAGGCGCGCGAACAGCGCGGCCAGTCCGGCTTCCTCGTTGAACACCGGAATGATGATCGACACTTCCGGTGCGGCGGCGCGATGTTCCGAATAACTCATTTCCGCTTATTTTCCGTATTGTTCGCAAATTTCGTTGACCGCGCGGCACACGCGTTGCACGTCGCCTTCGTTCATCAGTGTGAACAGCGGCAGCGTGACGGTGCTCGCGCCGAAGCGCTCCGCATGCGGGAACATGCCTTCCTTGAAGCCGAGCGCGCGATACAGCGTGAACAGGTGGATCGCCGGGTAATGCATGCCCGAGCCGATGCCGCGCTCTTTCAACTGGCCCATGAAGCCGGCGCGGTCGAGCGAGAGTTTTTCGAGCGGCAGCGTGATCTGGAACATGTGCCAGTTGCTGTTCTCGAAGTCCGCAAACGGCAGGCCGACGCCCAGTTTCACCGCCGCGCCGCCTTCGAAGCCCGCGAAGTACGCGCGCACGAGCTTCCTGCGCTGCGCGAGGAAGCGCTCCAGATGCGGCAATTGGCCGAGGCCGACGCGTGCGGCGACGTCGGTCAGGTTGTACTTGCCGCCGAGCACGTCGCAGTCCATCCCGTCGAAGCCGGTGCGGGTGATGCCTTGCAGCCGGTACTTCTGGGCCAGCACGGCTTCTTCCTCGTTGTTCAGCACCAGGGCGCCGCCTTCGATCGAGGTCAGGTTCTTGTTCGCGTGGAAGCTGAACGACACGATGTCGCCCAGCTTGCCGATGCGCTCGCCGTGCCACGTCGAGCCGAACGCCTGCGCGGCGTCTTCGATCACGCGCAGCTTGTGCGCGCGGGCGATCGCGTAGAGCCGGTCCATGTCGACCGGCAGGCCGGACAGATACACCGGCAGGAGTGCCTTGGTGCGCGGTGTGATGGCTTTTTCGAGCAGGTCGAGGTCGATGTTGCGCGTGACCGGATCGATGTCGACAAACACCGGCGTCGCGCCGGTTTCGAGGATCACGTTGCTGGTCGAGACCCACGACGCGGGCGTCGTGATGACTTCGTCGCCCGCGCCCACGCCGGCGATGCGCAGCCCGATTTCCAGCGTCGCCGTGCCTGAGTTGAACGTGCGCACCGGACGGCCGCCACAGAACTCGGACAACGCCGCTTCGAACTTCTGGTTCTGCGGGCCGGTGGTGATCCAGCCGGAGCGCAGCACGTCGGCGACGCCCTGGATCGTTTCCTCATCGATCTCAGGTTTGACAAACGGCAAAAACGGGACTGTTGACTGGCTCATGAATGCTTGGCTCGATTGATAGGGGCGCAACCCGAAAGGGCGCGAAGTAAACCACAAACTACGCGCAAACCCAAGCCCGCGCTAAAAAGGAGCAACCGCACAGGATAGTACGGTCAACCTTATGTCATGCTTAGCCGGTTTGCTGGTTTTGCTTACGGCATCTTGTGCCGGCGCGCGCCGCGCCGGCCCGGTACGCACAATAAACGGCAATGAATCGTGTCCGGCGCTGCACTGCCGGGGACACCGCGTCTGGCTAGCTGCGCGCCAGCACCACCACGCCGATCAGGATGATGCCGATGCCGATCAGCTTCTGCAGCGACAGCACTTCGCCGAACAGATACCACGCCGCGAACGCGTTGACGACGTAGCCGAGCGACAGCATCGGATAGGCGATCGACACGTCCACCCGCGACAGCCCCACCACCCACACGACCACGCTGAGCACATAGCACGCGAGCCCGCCGATGATCGGCGGCTGGGTCGCGAGCCGCCAGCCGATGGGCAGGATGTTCGCACGGGTGAATTCGAAGTGTCCAACGGCATTGGTGCCGGCTTTGAGCAGCAACTGCGCGCCGGCGTTCAGCGTCACGCCGGCGAGGATGCAAAAGAGGGAAATCGGGTTCATCGAACGGTTGGATCCTGAGATGGGGTCATGGTTGCTGCTTTTCCACCGCGGCCGGCGCGTCGGACGTCGCGAGCGGCTTCATCACCACGACCCGGCGCGGGTCGCGCGCTATTACCTGCATCGGCAGGCCTTCCTTGACGAGCCGGTCGTAGGTCGGCGGCGGAATCAGCGCGAGCGCATAGCGGTCGGCCTTCCAGCGTTCGATCCATGCGTCGACGGAGGGCACCCATTTCTGCGGTTCGACGGACACGCCGAACGCCAGTTCGTCGGGATGCTCGACCATGATCATCGTGTGATCGACGTAGAACGGCAGCGTGTGGTCGAGCACGCCGACCGAGTAGAACGGCGTATCGGCCGGCAGCTTCGCGAGCTGGGCCTTGATCGCCGGGGCGAGGGGCGCGCCGGAGCTCAGGCGCCCGAACACGTCGTGACCCGTGCCGGCGATCGTGGCGAGCAGCAGCCACGCCGCGCCGAAGCAGGCGATCGCGCCAAGGCTGCCGCTCCGGCTGCGGCGGTTCAGCCACATCGCGGCGAGCGTCAGCAGGAACGCGACGCCGAGCGCGGCCAGCACCCACGTGCGGTACTCGGCATACAGCTCGGCGGGATTGCGCGCGCTGCCAAAGCGCGTCATGAAGAGCGCGGCGAACGCGGCGACGACCAGAAACAGCGCGTAGCCGGTCAGATGCCGACGCAACTGGTCGCGCGTGACGAGCGGCAGGTACATGCCGATCAGCAGCGCGATCGGCGGGGCGATCGGCAGCGTGTAGGACAGCAGTTTCGAGTGCGACGCGCTGAAGAACAGGAAGATGAAGACGGTCCACACCAGCATCAGCGTCACCGGCGCGAAGCCGTTCGGCTGGCGCGGCAGTCGCCACGCGTGCCGCACGCTTTGCAGCGTCACGGAGAGCCACGGCAGGAAGCCCACCAGCAGCACCGGCACGAAGTAATAGAACGGCCCGGGGCGATTCTGCTCGGCCGTCAGATAGCGCTTGAACTGTTGGACGATGAAGAAGAAGTTCAGGAATTCCGGATTGCGCTGCTGCACCAGCACGAACCACGGCGTGACGATCGCGAAGAACACGATCAGGCCGCCGATCAGGTGCAGGCGCTTCCACAGCGCCCAGTCGCGTGCGACCACCGTATAGAGCACCAGCACGGCACCCGGCAGGATCACGCCGACCAGTCCCTTGGACAACACCGCCAGCCCCATCGACGCCCAGCACACCCACATCCAGCCGCGCACGCACGAGGTCGGCAGGTTGGGGCGCTGCGCGAGCAGCAGCGCGCACAGCGTGAGCGCCATCCAGAACGACAGGCCCATGTCGAGCGTGTTGAAGTGGCCCATCAGGTTCCAGTATGGCGAGCACGCCAGCACGATCGCGGCGAACACGCCGGTCGCGGCATTGAACACGCGCGCGCCGGTGAAGCCAATCAGCAGCACGCCGGCGAAGCCCGTCAGCGCGGTGTACAGGCGCGCCTGCCATTCGCCGATGCCGAACCACGCGAACGTCAGCGCGTTCGCCCAGGTTTGCAGCGGCGGCTTCTCGAAATATTTGTAGCCGTTGTAGCGCGGCGTGATCCAGTCGCCGGTGACAAACATCTCGCGCGCCATTTCGGCGTAGCGGCCTTCGTCGCTCGGCAGCAGGTGGCGCCAGCCGAGCGGCACGAACCAGATCACGGCGAGGGCCAGCACCAGCAGCAGAATCGTGGTGCGATTGAGCGGTAGCCTCGACGGCGTATCGTTCATGGATTTCAACCTGTTGGGCGACGCCGCATGGGCGGCGAAGCGGTGTTGTCTGGAAATGGCGACCGGCTATCCGCGGGGCGGCCATTTGCGGGTTCTGCGGGCGCAGCTTCGGCGCCGAGCGAGCCGCGGGCGGCTTCGGCGGCCGGTCGCTAGTGCGTCGGTTGCCTGATGCCAGGCGGCGTAACGAGACCTGGGCGATTGACGCTCAGACTGGTGACGCACGCCCTGGCCGGGCTCGTCAGTACCGCACCGATGGCGCGCAGTGTACGTTATCAACCGTGACGCGGCCAGGGTGCGCGGGGCGACGCGGCGCCATGAGCGTCCGTTCGCACGTTCGCAAGGCGGCGCGGCAGCGTGCTGCCGCTGCGAAGCCGTTCCTGCCCGGGCGGCGCCACGGCCATACCGCAGCCGCACTCGCACGTCACGACGCCTGGGCCACTACGCTTCGATCAGCAATGCGGCCGCAACCTTGCGGCCTTCGGCCATCAGAATGTTGTAGGTGCGGCAGGCGGCCTTGAAATCCATCGTTTCGACGCCGATGCGCTTCGCGGTGAGCGCGGCAGTCAGGCGCGGATGCGGAAAGCGCAGCCGCTCGCCGCTGCCGAACACGACGACTTCGGGCGCGGCCTCGATCAGCATTGCAAAGTGCTCGGCGCTCAACTGGTCGAACGACGAGACGGGCCAGGGGATGACCGGTGCGTCCGGCAGCACGAGAATGCTGCCTGCATGACGCACCAGATTGATTTCGACATAGTCGGCGCCGTAGCCGGTCACGGTGTTGAGGGCGCCGCTGGAATCCTGATGTAATTTCAAATTGGTTTTCCGAAGTCGTCGTGAGACATCATGCGTGCGGACGGCCTGATCGGGCGGAGCGAAGCAGGGCGGTTCGACGCGAGTGGGCACGAAGGGGCCGAAAAGGCTTGCCGATGCGGTTGGTGCATTGCGGAAGTCGGCCAAAATCCGCTAAATTATAACTTTTTAGCCGCCTTGCGGCGCCCCTCGCTCATGTGCTGCCACAAGCCGTGCTGTGCGCAGCGGCGCGGCCCATCGGCTACCTGCCCTGGTTTTGCCCGCTTTCGTCGGATTTTTGCCGGGTTTTCGCTCGTGTTGGTCCGTTTTGACTGCTTGATCCTGCTTTATCCCGCTTCGCTGCTGCTCCGGCGCAATCCGCCGCAAGCGCTCATGGCGGGCGCGGCGGGCGAAGCAACGGGACGCGCAAGCGGCACTCGAGCAACACGAAAGCAAGCGGCACGAAAGCGTGCCCTGAAAGGCGCGCCAGCTGCGAACTGCAGCGGCGGTTCGACAGGGCGGTCCGATTTGCGTCTGGCGGCCGTCGCCGGCCCTGCGCACCCGAATTCCCCATATCGGCGAACTGGCCGGCCTGGCGTTTTAGCCAGTGCCGGTTCGCCCAAGCCATCAACAGGATGAAGTGCCCGCCGTGAAACCGATTCTCAAATCCAACAAGTTGCTGAATGTCTGCTATGACATTCGCGGGCCGGTCCTCGAACATGCGAAGCGGCTCGAAGAAGAGGGCCACCGCATCATCAAGCTGAACATCGGCAATCTCGCGCCGTTCGGCTTCGAAGCGCCCGACGAAATCATTCAGGACATGATCCTGAACCTGCCGGGCTCGTCCGGCTACTCCGATTCGAAGGGCGTGTTCGCTGCGCGCAAGGCGATCATGCATTACACGCAGCAAAAGGGTGTGCACGGCGTCGAGTTGGACGACATCTACATCGGCAACGGCGCGTCGGAGCTGATCGTGATGGCGTTGCAGGGGCTGCTGAACGACGGCGACGAAGTGCTGCTGCCGGCGCCCGACTATCCGCTGTGGACCGCCGGCGTGAGCCTCGCGGGCGGCACGCCGGTGCACTACATCTGCGACGAGTCGAACCGCTGGATGCCGGACCTGGACGACATCCGCGCGAAAATCACGCCGAACACGCGCGCGCTCGCGGTGATCAACCCGAACAATCCGACCGGCGCGCTGTACTCGGACGAACTGTTGCTCGGCCTGATCGAAATCGCGCGCCAGCACGGCCTGGTGATTTTCGCCGACGAGGTCTACGACAAGATCGTGTACGACGGCAAGAGCCATACGTCGATGGCGGCGCTTTCCGAAGACGTGCTCACAGTCACGTTCAACAGCCTGTCGAAGAGCTACCGCTCGTGCGGCTATCGCGCCGGCTGGATGTTCATCTCGGGCCTGACCGGCGAGAATCGCCGCAACGGCCGCGACTATTTCGAGGGGCTCGGCATCCTCGCGTCGATGCGGCTGTGCCCGAACGTGCCCGGCCAGTACGCGATCCAGACCGCGCTCGGCGGCTATCAGAGCATCAACGACCTGATCGTGCCGACCGGGCGCCTGTACAAACAGCGCGAACTCGCGTATGACATGCTGACGGCCATCCCCGGCGTGAGCTGCGTGAAGCCGGAAGCGGCGCTGTACATGTTCCCGCGCCTCGATCCGAAGGTGTATCCGATCCAGAACGACCAGCAGTTCATCCTCGACCTGCTGCTCGAAGAGCGTGTGCTGCTCGTGCAGGGCACCGGTTTCAACTGGAAGACGCCGGATCACTTTCGCGTCGTGTTCCTGCCGAACGTCGACGACCTCGCGGATTCGATCAACCGGATCGCGCGCTTCCTCGACGGCTACCGCAAACGTCATACGGCCTAGCGCACGAGGTGGCGCGCGGCGCGGCAGACCGCACTGGGCGCGCCACACCCGACACCCGTTTCCTTTCAATCATCTACTCGAAAACACACGCTGCATGGAACCGATCAAAGTTGGACTGCTGGGCTTCGGCACGGTAGGCAGCGGCACCTTCACGGTACTGCGCCGCAATCAGGAAGAAATCAAACGCCGCGCGGGCCGCGGCATCGAGATTGCGCGCATCGCCGTGCGCAATCCCGCGAAGGCGACCGCGGCGCTCGGCAGCGAAGCCGGCACGGTCGCGCTGACCGATGACTTCAACGCGGTGGTCGACGACCCGTCGATCGATATCGTGGCCGAAATGATCGGCGGCACCGGTGTGGCGCGCGATCTCGTGCTGCGCGCGATCAGGAACGGCAAGCATGTGGTCACCGCCAACAAGGCGCTGCTCGCGGTGCACGGCACCGAGATCTTCGAAGCGGCACGCGCCAATGGCGTGATGGTGTCGTTCGAGGCGGCGGTGGCGGGCGGCATTCCGATCATCAAGGCGCTGCGCGAAGGGCTGACGGCCAATCGCATCCAGTACATCGCGGGCATCATCAACGGCACCACGAACTACATCCTGTCGGAGATGCGCGACCGCGGGCTCGATTTCGCGACCGCGCTGAAAGCCGCGCAGGAGCTGGGTTACGCGGAAGCCGATCCGACCTTCGACATCGAAGGCGTGGACGCCGCGCACAAGGCGACCATCATGAGTGCGATCGCGTTTGGCGTGCCGGTGCAGTTCGACCGCGCGTATGTCGAAGGCATCAGCAAGCTCGCGGCGATCGACATCAAATACGCCGAGGAACTCGGCTACCGCATCAAGCTGCTCGGCATCGCGCGCCGTACCGACAAGGGCATCGAATTGCGCGTGCACCCCACGCTGATTCCGGAAAAGCGCCTGCTGGCGAACGTGGAAGGCGCGATGAACGCGGTGGTCGTGCATGGCGACGCGGTCGGCACCACGCTGTACTACGGCAAGGGCGCGGGCGCGGAGCCGACGGCATCGGCGGTAGTGGCCGATCTGGTCGACGTGACGCGCCTGCACACGGCCGACCCCGAGCATCGCGTGCCGCATCTGGCGTTCCAGCCGGACAGCCTGTCGAACACGCCGATCCTGCCGATCGACGAAGTGACGAGCGGCTACTACCTGCGTCTGCGGGTGGCGGACGTGACCGGTGTGCTGGCTGACATCACGCGCATTCTGGCGGACACCGGCATCTCGATCGACGCGCTCTTGCAGAAGGAATCGGAGCAGGTCGACGCGAACGGCAAGGGCGAAACCGACATCATCCTGATCACGCATGAGACGGTCGAAAAGCACGTCAACGCCGCGATCAAAACGATCGAAGCGCTGAAGACCGTTGTCTCGCAAGTCACGAAGCTGCGCATGGAAGCGCTGAACTAGGCCGAACTATGAACTACCTCTCCACGCGCGGCGCCGGAGCCGGCGAGCGCCACACCTTTTCGGACATCCTGCTGGGCGGTCTCGCGAAAGACGGCGGCCTGTACCTGCCCGCCGAATACCCGCGTGTCACGGCCGACGAACTGACGCGCTGGCGCACGCTGCCCTACGCGGACCTCGCCTTCGAGATCCTGTCGAAATTCAGCGACGACATTCCCGCCGAAGACCTGCGCGCACTCACGCGCAAAACCTACACGGCCGCGACGTACTGCAACGTGCGCGACGACGAAAGCGCCGCGCAGATCACGCCGCTGAAAACGCTGGGCGTCGAAAACGGCGCGCCGCTTTCGCTGCTGGAACTGTCGAACGGGCCGACGCTCGCGTTCAAGGACATGGCGATGCAGTTGATCGGCAATCTGTTCGAGTACGCGCTGGCCAAAAACGGCGAGACCCTGAACATTCTCGGCGCGACCTCGGGCGACACCGGCAGCGCCGCCGAATACGCGATGCGCGGCAAGAAGGGCATTAGCGTATTCATGCTGTCGCCGCACAAGAAGATGAGCGCGTTCCAGACCGCGCAGATGTACAGCCTGCAGGACCCGAACATCTTCAACGTCGCGGTTGAAGGCGTGTTCGACGACGCTCAGGACATCGTCAAGGCGGTGTCGAACGATCACGCGTTCAAGGCGAAGTACAAGATCGGCACGGTCAATTCGATCAACTGGGCACGCGTCGTCGCGCAGGTCGTGTACTACTTCAAGGGCTACTTCGCGGCGACGAAGTCGAACGACGAGCGCGTGTCGTTCACGGTGCCGTCGGGCAATTTCGGCAACGTCTGCGCGGGTCACATCGCGCGGATGATGGGGCTGCCGATCGAGAAGCTGGTCGTCGCGACGAACGAAAACGACGTGCTCGACGAGTTCTTCCGGACCGGCATCTACCGCGTGCGCAAGGCGGCCGAGACGTACCACACGAGCAGCCCGAGCATGGACATTTCGAAGGCGTCGAACTTCGAGCGCTTCGTGTTCGATCTGCTAGGCCGCGATCCGGCGCGGGTGCTGCAACTGTTCCGCGATGTCGAGGAAAAGGGTGGTTTCGACCTTGCGGCGAGCGGCGACTTTGCGCGCGTGAAGGAGTTCGGTTTCGTTTCGGGCAGCAGCAGCCATGACAGCCGGGTGGAGACGATCCGCGACGTGTTCGAGCGTTACGACGCGATGATCGACACGCACACGGCCGACGGCCTGAAGGTAGCGCGCGAACATCTGCAGCCGGGCATTCCGATGATCGTGCTGGAGACCGCGCAGCCGATCAAGTTCGGCGAGACGATTCGCGAAGCGCTGTTGCGCGAACCGGAGCGGCCGGCGGCGTTTTCCGGGCTGGAGTCGTTGCCGCAGCGCTTCGAAGTGCTGCCGGCGGATGCGCAGCGCGTGAAGGACTTTATCGTGGCGAACACGGGCGAGTGAGGGCTTGTTTTGCGCTGTGTGAGCCGGCTGGCTCACACAGCGCGGCGAGGGCGTGCCCGAGCGGCTGGACGCGGGTTGATGGGCTTCCAGGCGCGGCGATAGGAGTCGGGCCGGGCCGACAGGCGTTCAGCCGCATTTAGACGGGCCAATAGGCCCGCGGCAAAAGAGCGCTTGCCGCGCAGTTCGCTGAGCGCGCTAAAAAGCAACCTGCCGCCCTCACACAAAGCAGAACCCGCAAAACCCGCAAACCCGCAAAACTCTCCCATCACGCCGGGCCGCCCAGGCCGACGGCATCGACCGCTACAATGTTCTTTTAATCCGCGGCTTCGAAACCAGAGATGTCCACACCAACGCCCCGCGCTCCCATGCTCGCCACTGCCGAAGCGTTGGCGACCCTGCTTGGCGCCGCGAGTCCGATCGCCGGCACAGAATCCATTCCCACGCTGGACGCGCTGAATCGCGTGCTGTCGGCTGACGTCACGTCACCGCTCGACGTCCCGCCGATGAACACCAGCGCAATGGACGGTTACGCGATCCGCACCGCGGACCTGGCGCGCGCGGGCGGCAATCGCTTGCCGGTGTCGCAACGCATTCCGGCCGGCCACGCGCCCACGCCGCTGACGCCCGGCACCGCGGCGCGCATCTTCACCGGCGCAACGGTGCCGTCCGGCGCCGACGCGATCGTGATGCAGGAGCAAACCGAAGCCGCCGGCGCCGAAGTCACGATCCTCCACACCCCGCAAGCCGGTGAATGGATCACGGTGCAAGGCGCGGACATCCGCAGCGGCTCGATTATCCTGCCGGCGGGCACGCGGCTCACGCCGCAGGCGCTGGGGCTTGCCGCGTCGGTCGGCTGCGCGGAGCTTCCGGTGCGCCGCCGCGTCAAGGTGGCGGTGTTCTTCACCGGCGACGAGCTGACGATGCCGGGCGAGCCGCTGAAACCGGGCGCGATTTACAACTCGAACCGCTTCACGCTGCGCGGGCTGCTGGAAAAGCTCGGCTGCGAAGTGACCGACTACGGCATCGTGGCCGACAAGCTCGACGCGACCCGCGCGACGCTGCGTGAAGCCGCCGACGGGCACGATCTGATCCTGACTTGCGGCGGCGTATCGGTCGGCGAGGAAGATCACGTGAAGCCCGCCGTTGAGGCGGAAGGGCGTTTGTCGATGTGGCAGATCGCGATGAAGCCGGGCAAGCCGCTCGCCTTCGGCGCGGTGCGCCGCGCCGCCGCGCGCGCAAGTGCAGACGCATCGGCATCGGCCGAAACGTTCTTCATCGGCCTGCCCGGCAACCCGGTTTCCAGCTTCGCCACCTTCGTGCTGTTCGTGCGTCCGTTCGTGCTGAGTCTCGCCGGTGCGCGAACGGTCGCGCCGCGCACGCTGTCGCTGCGCGCGGACTTCACCCAGAGCAAGGCCGACCGCCGCAACGAATTTCTGCGCGCGCGGCTCAACGAGGCTGGCGGCCTCGATCTGTTCCCGAATCAGAGTTCCGCCGTGCTGACCTCGACGGTCTGGGGCGACGGCCTGATCGACAATCCGCCGAACCACGCGATCCGCGCGGGCGAGACCGTGCGCTTCATTCCCTTTTCCGAATTGCTGAACTGAGGCCGGCCACAGCCGGCGGCATCCCGATGAAGATTGAACTCCGCTATTTTGCGAGCGTGCGCGAAGCGCTCAACCTGGCCGACGAAACCGTCGAGCTGCCCGACGGCATCGCGACCGTCGGCGACGTGCGCGCGTGGCTGCGCGTGCGCGGCGGGGTCTGGGCCGACACGCTCGCCGAAGGCCGCGCGCTGCGCATGGCTTGCAACCACGTGATGACCGGCGCCAGCGCCCGGATCACGGATGGCTGCGAAGTCGCGTTCTTCCCGCCGGTCACGGGCGGCTAGGCGTCAGCTCCGCTAGATCGTCACCAGGGAGCCGCCCATGCCCGTTCGTGTCCAGACCGAAGATTTCGACCTCACTGCCGAGGTGGCCGCGTTGCGTGCGCGCAATCCGAAGATCGGCGCGGTTGCCTGCTTTGTCGGCACCGTGCGCGATCTGAACGACGGCAGCACCGTCGAAACGATGGAGCTCGAGCATTATCCCGGCATGACCGAGAAGTCGCTGGAAGCGATCATCGTGAGCGCGTGCGAGCGCTGGCCGGGCATCGAGGTGTTGATCGTGCATCGGGTCGGCAAGCTTTATCCGCTCGACCAGATCGTGCTGGTCGCGACCACGGCCGCGCATCGCGGCGACGCATTCGCGTCGTGTGAGTTCGTGATGGATTATTTGAAGACCCAGGCGCCGTTCTGGAAGAAAGAGAAGACCGAGGCCGGCGAACGCTGGGTCGACGCCCGAGTCACCGACGACGCCGCGCTCGCCCGCTGGGGCATTGAATTGGGGAATCGAACGCGGGAGTAGGGACGGGTCAGGCTGCTATGGAAGCGGCGTGCGACGTCAAGACGCATTGACGCGCGCAATGCACCCGAACGCACCCAAACACGCCCAACACCCGTTCACTCGTCGCGCGCGCGCCCGATGATCCGCGCCGGAAACGGCTCACCGGCCGGACGTGCCGCGTGAGGCGTACCGCCGTCATCCGGACGGCGCTTCGGCGCCACGCGCTCCAGCAGCGCCTGCTGTTCGGGCGGAATCTTGTAATCCCAGCCGAAGCGGCTCAATTGCAGGCTTTGCGCGATGCGCAGCGCCGGCTCCATGAAGCGCACCGCCGCGGCCGGCTGGTAGCGCGATTCGACCGTATCCAGAAACAGATACAGCCAGCGGCTGAAGTGCTGGGGCTCGACACCTTCCAGCGGCTGATGCGCCTGCTGCACGTTGCCGCGGTACTGCTTCGCGCCCAGCACCAGAGAGCCCCAGAACGTGCACATCTTCGGCAGATGGTCGTCCCAGCGGCCCGAGAGCTTCGCTTCGAAGACCGGGCCGAGCAGCGCGTCGGCGCGCACGCGGTCGTAAAAGCCGTAGACGAGTTCGCGGATATTCGCTTCGGTAGGCTCGGCGGCGCGCTCGACGACCGGCGCGGCGGGAAAGGACGGATTCATGCAGATTCCAGATAAATGCCGCGCAAGGCGGCGCGTCACACAGCGGCCGGCCGCCCGGAAAGCGGCCCTCAAATGCGTGCGGACGAAAAGAAGGCCGGGAATAACTCGCTTTTCGCGTGAATGGTTGACGCAGGAAACGTTACCATTACTACCCGAACACCGGCGCGAACACCAACACCCTCATCAGCGCAAAATTGGAAAACATGCGTATTCGCTGCATCTTATGGCGAAGCGGTGCGCCACGGCAACCCTAGCATCGACGCGGTTATCTCAGGGATCGCGGCTTGCGCTTATCGTGACCTGCATTATGAGACTGACCGATTTTACGGATTACTCACTACGCGTCCTGCTGTACCTCGCCGTCCGGGGCGATGGCCTGTCAACGATCCAGGACATTTCGCAGGCGTACGGAATTTCCAAGAACCACTTGATGAAAGTCGTGCAGCAACTCGCCGAGCGCGGCTGGATCGAGACCGTGCGCGGGCGCAACGGCGGCCTGCGGTTCCCCGAACAATCTCGCGCGTTAACCGTGGGCGAGGTGGTCCGTGTGATGGAAAGCGACTTCGCGCTGGTCGCCTGTCTGCCCGACCAGCACGGCGCGCACCGCTCCTGCGTGATCTCGCCGGCGTGCCGTCTGCGCGACGCGCTCGACGCGGCGGGCAAGGCCTTCCTCGCCGAACTCGACCGCTACACCATCGGCGAGGTCGCGCAGCCGCAGGGAGCGCTGGCTTCGCTGCTCGGGCTGGGCGGCGCCGTGATCCCGATCGTGCCGGTCGCCTCGGCGCCGTCGGCCTGAAACGGGGCACGGACAGTTCTTTCGCTCAAATGTTAAATACTCGCTGTTGAGCGCAAAAAAACGCTTGAAACCTGAATAAAACGCCTCATTTTGGTGGTAATCGAAATTGGAGGTCTCTTGATGAGAATCGACAAACTCACCACTAAATTCCAGGAAGCACTGGCGGATGCGCAGAGTCTGGCCGTCGGCCATGACAATCAATACATTGAACCGGTTCATGTGCTGTCGGCGCTCGTCGCGCAGCAGGATGGGGCGGCGCGCTCGCTGTTGTCGCGCGCCGGCGTGCACGTTCAGGCGCTGCAAACTGCGCTCGGCGACGCGATGACGCGTCTGCCGCAGGTGCAGGGCACCGACGGCAACGTGCAGATCGGCCGCGAGCTGACCGGCTTGCTGAATCAGGCGGACAAGGAAGCGCAGCAGCTGAACGACACGTTCATCGCCAGCGAGATGTTCCTGCTCGCGGTTGCCGACGACAAGGGTGAAGCCGGCCGCATCGCGCGTCAGCATGGCTTGTCGCGCAAGTCGCTGGAAAGCGCGATTGTGGCCGTGCGCGGCGGCTCGCAGGTGCATAGCCAGGACGCCGAAAGCCAGCGCGAGGCGCTCAAGAAGTACACCATTGACCTGACCGAGCGCGCGCGGGCCGGCAAGCTCGACCCGGTGATCGGCCGCGACGACGAAATCCGTCGTTCGATCCAGATCCTGCAACGCCGCACCAAGAACAATCCGGTGCTGATCGGCGAACCGGGCGTGGGCAAGACCGCGATCGTTGAAGGGCTCGCGCAGCGTATCGTCAACGGCGAAGTGCCGGAAACGCTGAAAGGCAAGCGCGTGTTGTCGCTCGACATGGCTGCTTTGCTGGCCGGCGCGAAGTATCGCGGCGAGTTCGAAGAGCGGCTGAAGGCGGTGCTCAACGATATCGCGAAGGACGAAGGGCAGACCATCGTCTTCATCGATGAAATCCATACGATGGTCGGCGCGGGCAAGGCCGAAGGCGCGATGGACGCGGGCAACATGCTCAAGCCGGCGCTCTCGCGCGGCGAACTGCATTGCGTGGGCGCCACCACGCTCGATGAGTATCGCAAGTACATCGAGAAGGATGCCGCGCTCGAACGCCGCTTCCAGAAGGTGCTGGTCGATGAACCGACGGTAGAGGCGACCATCGCGATCCTGCGCGGGCTGCAGGAAAGGTACGAACTGCATCATGGCGTCGACATCACCGATCCGGCCATCGTCGCGGCAGCGGAACTGTCGCATCGCTATATCACCGACCGCTTCCTGCCGGACAAGGCGATCGATCTGATTGACGAAGCCGCGTCCAAGATCAAGATGGAAATCGACTCGAAGCCGGAAGAGATGGACCGGCTCGACCGACGTCTGATCCAGTTGAAGATCGAACGCGAAGCCGTGAAGAAGGAAAAGGACGAAGCGTCGCAAAAGCGCCTGCAACTGATCGAGGAGGAAATCGAGCGGCTGAATCGCGAATATTCGGACCTCGAAGAAATCTGGACCGCGGAAAAAGCCGCGGTGCAGGGCAGCGCGCAACTGAAGGAAGAGATCGAGAAAACGCGCGCGGAAATCACACGCTTGCAGCGTGAAGGCAAGCTGGAGAAGGTCGCCGAGTTGCAGTACGGCAAGCTGCCGGGTCTCGAAGCGCAGTTGAAGGAAGTGACGCGCGCCGAGGCTGAGGAGCAGAGCAGTCCGCAGCGTCCGCGGCTGTTGCGCACGCAGGTCGGCGCGGAAGAAATCGCCGAAGTCGTGTCGCGGTCCACCGGCATTCCGGTCTCGCGGATGATGCAGGGCGAACGCGAAAAGCTGCTGCAGATCGAAGGGAAACTGCACGACCGCGTGGTCGGTCAGGACGAGGCGATCAATGCGGTGGCCGACGCGATTCGCCGTTCGCGCGCAGGCCTCTCGGACCCTAACCGTCCGTACGGTTCGTTCCTGTTCCTCGGGCCGACCGGCGTCGGCAAGACCGAACTGTGCAAGGCGCTGGCGGCATTCCTGTTCGATTCGGAAGATCATCTGATCCGTATCGACATGAGCGAATTCATGGAGAAGCACAGCGTCGCGCGGTTGATCGGTGCGCCGCCGGGCTACGTCGGTTATGAGGAAGGCGGTTATCTGACCGAGGCGGTGCGCCGCAAGCCGTATAGCGTGATCCTGCTCGACGAAATCGAGAAGGCGCATCCGGACGTGTTCAACGTGCTGCTGCAAGTGCTCGACGACGGTCGCATGACCGACGGCCAGGGTCGTACCGTCGACTTCAAGAACACGGTGATCGTGATGACCTCGAACCTCGGTTCGCAGGTGATCCAGGCGATGGTCGGCGAGCCGCAGGAAGCGGTCAAGGACGCGGTCTGGGAAGAGGTGAAGCTGCACTTCCGGCCCGAGTTCCTGAACCGGATCGACGACGTCGTGGTGTTCCATGCACTCGACCGCTCGAACATCCAGTCGATCGCGCGTATCCAGCTGCAGCGTCTGCATGAGCGGCTTGCGAAGCTCGACATGCAGCTGGTGGTGTCGGACGAGGCACTCGAGCACGTCGGCAAGGTCGGTTACGATCCGCTGTTCGGCGCACGGCCGTTGAAGCGCGCGATCCAGCAGGAGATCGAGAACCCGGTCGCCAAGCTGATCCTGGCCGGCAAGTTCGGCCCGAAGGATGTGATTCCGGTGGAACTGGAAGACGGCAAGCTGGTGTTCGAACGCGTCGTGCATTGAGCGAAACGCGGGTTCGGCGGCGAAAAGCGGCGGTAGTCGAGCCGCTGTCCCGCCGATGATAATAAGTAGCAACGGAAAAGCGGCAACGAAGGTGACTTCGTTGCCGCTTTTTTGTGTCCGCAGCGCCGCTCAGGCGAGGCTACCTGCGTCGTTACGCGTTGTTGTTCTTGCCGAACAGCGCCGACAGGCCGCCGAGCGCGCCGAGCACGGTGGTCGCGTTCAGCTTGCCCTCGGCCGGCACTTCGCCTTCCGGCGTCGCCGCATTGACGACGTGCGGCAGGATTTGCGACAGCAGGCCCGTCACCTGATCCGGCTCAACGCCGGCTTTCGCCGCGAGGTTCGTGACGGTCTCCGAGCCGAGCACGCTGTGCAGCGCATCGGGCGCGATCGGCTGGTTCTCGCCGTTGCTGACCCACGACGTCACGACGTCGCCGAGGCCCTTTTCCTTGAAGCGGTCGATCAGGCCGTTCAGGCCGCCCGGCTGGTTATTGACGAATTCGAGTGCGGCTGCGACCAGCGCTTGCTGGCCGCCGCCTTCAGGCGATTTGCCAAGTATGGAACCAATGGTGTCGAGTAGGCTCATGACGGTCTCTCTTGAAAGCCGGCACGTGCTTGACGGGCCGGCGGGTGAAAACGCCGCGCGGTTGCGCGGCGCAGTGGGAAGGCGGGCGGGCCACTTCGATAGGGGCATGGCGCGACGCTCATGCGTGTATCGATGAAGCTCGGCGATGCCGTCGCCCGCCCCGTTATGCGTCTGCTTATGCGTCCGTTTGTGCGTCTGCTTATGCGCCAGACGCTGCGGCGGCCGAAGCGGCTTTGCTCTTTTTCGCCTTCTTCGAAGCTTTGGCGCCGGACGCATCGGCGGGTGCATTCGCCGTGGGCGCTGCCGCCGGTGCGGAAGCCGCAGCCGCTTCGGAGGCAGCGGCCTTGCTCTTCTTCTTCGACTTCGACGCTTTGGTGCCCGATGCTTCCGCGGGCGCAGCGGTCGCCGTCGTGGCCGGCGCTGCGGTGGTCGCCGCAGGCGCGGCTGCCGGCGCCGCCTTGGTGCTCGCGGTGCCGCTTGACTTGGCGGCGGGCTTGGCACCGCTCGGCGGCGCGGATGAACCGTTGATCGTCAGGCCGGCCGCTTCGAGATTGGTGACCGATTTGGTGCCGATGCCCTTGACGCGGGCGGCGAGATCATCGGCATCCTTGAAGGGGCCATTTTTGGTGCGTTCGTCGATGATCGCCTTTGCGTGCGCCGGCCCGATACCCTTGACCGATTCGAGCGCCGCCTGATCGGCGGAATTCACTTCGACGGCCGCCGCAAATCCGGCCGACAGCGATAAAACCAAAGCAACGCAAAGCATTAAAAGCTTCTTCAGCATGGCAAGCACTCCATTGAGGGCAAAAATTAAGCCGGGAACGGACGACGCATCCTGTCAGCAGGCGCTGCGCTTAAGCATAGAACAATTCACGCGCCCTTATTTGCTAGCGCCGACGATTTATACCGACCGATTCATGACAAGTAAATCAGCGCGGACAATATTTAAACCTTTTGCATGCCGATTGGGCTCTTGCGAGTTTATCCATCAATATCGGCCGCCATAAAGAATGACAACGCAGACAAATGACAACGACGAGTGCTTGACTTAGAGTGCACTCGAAGTCCTAACCTGAGTCCGTCATGTCGAAACTCCCAACTGCACTCACCATCGGTCAGGTCGCCGAAACGATCGGCGTCTCGACGCATACGCTGCGTTACTACGGACAGGCCGGGCTGATTCGCCCGGTGGGGCGCACGCAGGCGGGGCATCGTCTGTATTCGCCGGCCGATCTCGACTGGCTGCTGTTCCTGATGCGTCTGAAGGCCACCGGCATGCCGATCGCCGGGATGCAGGCTTTCGCGGCGTTGCGCGCGCAAGGCCAGCCGACGATGGGCGCGCGCCGCGACCTGCTGGTGGCGCACCGGGATGCGGTTTTGGCGCGCATCGCCGAGTTGCAGAACAACCTCGGCGCGATCCTCGACAAGATCGCGTACTACGAAAAAGCGGCGGAGCAGAACGCCGTCGCGGGAAATCCGGCACGACAGATCGACGCAAGCTCAACGCATTCACATTCGGACGAGGACTCACCATGAACTACACACAAAACGACCGCTACACCCGAGGCCGGGACAAGCTGAAGGACATCGACGGCTCGGCCGGCGAACAGGTGATCGCCGCGCTCGCGCCGATCGCGCCAGATTTCGGCCGGCTGCTGATCGAATTCGGCTTCGGCGATATTTACAGCCGGCCGCAGCTCGATCTGCGTGCGCGCGAAATCGCGACCATTGCGTCGCTCGCGACGCTGGGCTGCGCGCAACCGCAGTTGAGGGTGCATATCGAGGCGGCGTTGAACGTCGGCTGCACGCGCGAGGAGATCGTCGAGGTGTTCATGCAGATGGCGCTCTATGCGGGCTTTCCGGCGGCGCTGAATGCGCTGTTTGCCGCGCGGGAGATTTTCGAGCGGCACGATCGGGAGGCGGAAATGGCGCAGCGGGACAGGGGAGGCGAGGTGGCGGAGGAAGCGCTCGTGGGTTGATCGGTTGGGCGTTGGGTTGGAAAGCGGTGGCCTCGCGGCGCCGCTTTTTCCTTCTGCTTCAATGCAACTAACAGTCTGTTTTCAAAGCAGACTTCGGAGAGGCGTGCGTGGTTACTCGTAACAGCCGTTTGGCAGGAACGGGGCAATGCCAAATATCATTGACATGCAAGCCAGCAACACGGTCAATTAGGGGGCCAGCCAAGCCGTCAGTCACGTAGCCAGTGGCCAGCGGCCAGCGGCCGGGTTGGCGGCCCGCCAGGCCAACCCGCCAATCCTCACCCCGCCGAATCCAGCGAAACCGCCGCACCGCCGCGCAAATACCGCTTGCTCACGGTCCGCCAGTACATCAGCAAACCAAGTCCGGCAATCGCCAGACTCGCGGTATTCGCGACCCAGAACCCACGCGCGCCGGTCAGCCATTGCGGCGTGACGCCGCTCACATCGAAACCGAGCAGATAGCCGCCGCCCAGTCCCACGCCCCACAACGCCACCGCATAGATGACGGTTGGCACGACCGCCACCCTGTACGCGCGCAGCACGAACGCGGTCGTGATCTGCAACGCGTCGAACAGGTGGTAGCACACGACGATCAGCACCAGCGGCATCGCCGCCGCCACGACCTGCGCATTCGGCGTATAGCCTTCGATGATGTACGGCCGCAGCACCAGCACGATCGCGCCATAACAGCAGGCGATCGCGACGGCCATCACGATGCCGTGACGCGACAGCGTGCGCGCCGCTTTCGGACGATGCGCGCCGAGCGCCTGCGCGACCAGCGTCGAAGAAGCAATGCCGATAGACAGCGGCGTCATGTACAGCACCGCGCCGATATTGCCGGCGATCTGATGGCCGGCGAGCGTCGTCGTGCCGAAACGCGCGATGAACAGCGCCATGAATGTATAGGACGTGACTTCGATCAGATACGACAGGCCCATCGGAATGCCCAGCCGCAACTGCGCGGCCTGGCGCCGCCACACCGGCCAGCAGAAGTGCGCGAAGATCGCGAACGGCCTGAACACGTCGACGCGCGTGAGCAGCACCATGCCGAGCACCGCAAGCCCCCAGTTGATCGCGGTGCTGGCGAGCGCGCACCCCGGACCGCCGAGCGCCGGCACGCCGAGTCCGCCGAAGATGAACCACGTGTTGAGCGGAAACTTGAGCAACAGCGCGCCGATCTGGAGGATCATCACGAGCCGCGGTTGGCCGACCGCATTGGTCACCGAACTGTAGACGCGAAATGCGAGGCCGGCAGGCAGGCCGAAGGCCAGAATCCGCAGATACGCGACCGTGCGTTCATGCAGCGCGTCGGGCACGCGCGCCAGATGCAGCACGGGCCCGGGGAAAAACAGAATCAGGAAGCCGATCACGGTCAGCGCCAGCGTGAGCCACAGCGACTGGCGCACTTCCTCGCCGATCTCGGCGTAGCGGCGAGCGCCGTAGAGCTGCCCGGCGATCGGCTGCAGTGCGGTCAGAATGCCGGTCAGCCCAATGTAGACGGAGATATAGATCGACGAGCCGAGGCCGAGCGCGGCCAGATCGACCGCCGAGTATCGGCCGACCATCGCCGTGTCGATCACGCCGAAGGCGATGATCGCCAGCTGGCCGATCAATACGGGCCACGCGAGCGCGGCGATTTTCCGTACGTCGGCGAACATGGTCAGTCGAGCTTCTTGTGCCAGTTGCGGCGTTTGACGACCGGCGGCTTCGGCCGGTCAATGCGTACGTACAGACGGAAGCGTTCATCGCGGTCGGCCACGCGGCGGCCTTCCCACACGAGTTTCCAGATGTAGTCGGGCATCGCGCTCGGGTCGCCATATTCCGTCGAGTCCTGACGCAGGATCACGTCGCAGTCCTGGTCGAACGAGAAGTGCATGTCGCCGAAATAGGCGAACGTGGCGATCTGCGCATTGCCCAGGCGAACCGGCGAAATGCAGGTGTAGTCGTCCGGCAGATGGCTTGCGATCTGTTGCGCGACGTCCTTGTAGGTCCGGCTGTAGTTGACGACGGGTAGCCACAGGGTCATCAGCAGCACCCACATCAGCGTCGTGCCGGCGCTCGAGAGCACCACGCTGCGCCATAAGACTTTCGGATGACGCGCAAGACGCCAGCGCACCAGCATGAACCAGCACACGGTCACGGCGACCGCGCAGACGAACGACAGAATCTTGAACTGCGGTGCGAAGCCTGGCGCGAGCCGCGCGAGATTGCGCGCAAGCGGATGCGGAAAGCCTGTCAGGCCCGCCACGTACACCAGCCAGACGAAGCTGCCGAGGATCGTGAAGCTTAGCAGCGCGAACCAGTCGATCGCGTTGATCGCGCCGCGTTTGAGCGTGGGCAGCGCAAAGGTGGCGAGCACCGCGAGCGGCGGCAGCAACAGCATATAGAGCCGGTTCGACTGATGGCTTTGCAGGATCACTAGCGCGAGCAGCGGCCCGATCACCGAGAGCGGAATCGCCACGTGCGGTGCGCGCCGCAAACCTTTCCAGCTGAACCACGACCACAGCGCGAGCGGCCATGCCGGCCACGTGAAGAGCGGCAGGTTCTTCAGCGCATAGGCGGCGACCGAGCCCGGCGGCCCGGCAAACGAACTCAGGCTGACGTGTACCCATTGATTCAGGTACCAGACGGCGTCGTCGGGAAAGGCGGCGAGCGCGGCGATCGGCCACGACACCGACACGACGAGCGCGACCGGCAGACCGGCGAGCAGCAGCCAGCGGGAACGCGCTTCGCGCACGATCAGCGACATCGCCAGCGTGCCGACCAGCAGCGCGCCGACCAGCACCGGGCTGCTCGCGAGCGTGACGAGGCCGAGTGCGAGGCCCCAGGTCAGCGCGCCTTGAATCGGCTTGTCGATCATCCGCACGAGCCCGTACACGAGCATCGCGATGCCGACGAACTGCGCCAGTTGCGGCGTGGTTTCGTGACCGCGTTCGGCAAGGCCGAAGCAGGCGAGCAGAATCAGCAGCGCGCCGTCGGCGAGCGTGCGGCCATAGTCGCGCGGTTCCGGCTCGCCGCCGAATGCGTACTTGAACGGCTGAACTTCGGCGCCCCGGCCCAGCAGGTAGGCGGCATACCAGACGAACGCGCACCCCGCGCAAAACAGCAGGCCGGTGAACACGCGCGACGCGTTGCTCGCATCGACCCACGGCGCGAGCGCGCGGATCGCGCTGGCGCCGAGCCAGTAGCCGAGCGGGCCGTCCTCGGTCAGGTATTTGCCGACCAGATTCGGCAGCAGCCAGTCGTGGGCGCCGCCGTTCGCCATGGTCCACATGACACCGAAGCCGGCTGCGTCCTCGTTCTTCCACGGATCGCGGCCGAACAGCCCGAACGATGCGTAGACGATACAGATGGTCAGCAGCAGCCAGCGCGGCAGCGCACTGGTCGCAGAGGCAGTGAGGCGAACGACAGGTCTCATGCGGTGTGTGGAAATTGGATAAGCGGGGCGGCCATGACCGGGCTATGCGTCCGGCCGGGATGGCCCATCTGGAGCATCCGGCATTGTAGTCGTGCCGTGCGCTGCGCGTCACGGCTGGTAACGGTCCGCAACGTCGTTGTGAAGCCTGTAACACGCGCATTGCGAGCGCAGCTGCGGCGGGTGCGAGTACGGCATCGGCGATGGATGAGCCCACGCATGAGGCCGCGAACGGGGCAACCAACGAGGCCGCAAACAAGGCCGCAAACAAGCCGACGGCCTAGGTGACAAAAAAAGGGCAGCTCGCGCTGCCCTTTTTTTGCTGCGTCGCTGCCGGCCAAAGCCAGCGACGAGGCGGGTATTACTTCGCTGCTGCCTTGCCGGTAGCGCGTGCGCCGAACTTCTTGTTGAACTTCTCGACGCGGCCTGCCGTGTCCATGATCTTTTGCTGGCCGGTGTAGAACGGATGCGATTCCGACGACACTTCGATCTTGGCGAGCGGGTAGGTCTTGCCGTTGAATTCGGCGGTTTCACGCGTCTGGATGGTCGAGCGCGTCACAAACTTGAAGTCGTTCGACATGTCGATGAACAGGACTTCGCGGTAATCCGGGTGAATGCCTTCTTTCATGGTCTTTCCTTTAATCTGGCGGTAGCCAACCCGCGTGCAGCCACAAAGCGCGGACTGCATCTAGGCGCGAGCCACTTGCCTATGGTCGAAAAACGGCGATTATGCCAGAAAATCAGTCGCTTGACGACTTTTCCGCCAGCTTTTTGACAGCAGTCAAAAGGGGCATTTCCGCGGCGCCAGGGCCGGCCAGCGCAGCTTGCGCGGATTCTTGGCTTCGGGCCATGTTCAGCCGACCTGAGGCATAACGGTGGGAGACGCGTGCTGTCAGGCCGGCGTGAACGCCACTCCGACGCGCGCCGGGTCCTGCCGGTAATAACGCGCGAGCAGCCGGTAAAGCTCCGGATAGTCCGCTTCGAACGCCCGCGGCGTGACAAACAGCGCCTCGCTGCACACGGCAAAAAATTCCGACGGATGATCCGCCGCGTACGGATCGATCAGCGACTCGCGCTCGAAACGCGCCCAGCGACGCTCCGGCACTGCATCGACGCGGGCGCAGAACTGGTCGTACGCAGAGTCGAACACGTCGGCCCACGCCTGCGAGTCGAGCGGCGCGTGCCAGCGGCGCATCAGGGGCGGGTGGCCGTCCGCTTCGCCGTTCAGCATGTCGATCTTGTGCGCAAATTCGTGAATCACGACGTTGTACGCGTCCGTGTCGTCCGTCATCTGCGCGTCTTCCCACGACAGCACTACCGGGCCGCCTTCCCACGCTTCGCCGCTCGCATCGTGCTCGACCTCGTGCACCACGCCGTCCTCGTCCTCGACGGTCTTGCTGATCACGAACTCGCCCGGATAGACGATCACCCCGACCCAGCCGCGATAGAGGTCGAGACTCAGGTTCAGCACCGGCAAACACGCCTGCGCGGCGATCGCCACGGTCATCGCGTCGGTCAGTTCCAGTTCGTGCGCGGTCGAGAATTCCTTTTGCGCGATGAACAGGCTGGTCAGCTCGCGCAGCCGCGCGAGGTCCGGCGCGTCGAGATGCGCGAGAAACGGCAGGCCGTCGAGCGTGGCTTGCCACAACGCGTCGTCGATCGCGTAGTCGCGCAGCGCGCGGTCGCGGCGGCGCGAGCCCAGCCATTGAGTGAGTTTCGAAAGCATCGCCTGATGAACCTTAGTCGATCTGTTTTTGCCACGCGGCGAAAATGCCGCCGCATATCGCTACGCCGATTAGAAAGTAGAACCCGTCCAGCGAAGCCAGAAAGCTTGCCTGCTGCGCGACCGTCCGGCTGATTTCGACGAGCGCCAGCGAGTACGCCTCGGATGCCGGGCGACCTGCTGCGGCGAAGCCGTGCGTCAATGTGGCGAGCGAGTTCTGGAACACAGGATTGTACGGATTCACGAGCTCCGCGAGGCGAGTTTGATGCAATGCCTGCCGATGTTGCTCGACGATGATCACCGACGCTGTGGCGAACGAGATCGTCAACTGCCGAACGATGTTTTTCAGCCGGTAGCCGTGCGTGAATTCCTCGATCGCGAAGATTCTGAATGTCAGATTGGCGACCGGCAGCACGATGAACAGCAACAGTAGTCCGCGCAGCAGCAACGGCACGATGAGCGCCGCTTCGCCGACACCCGGCGACATACGTGTGATCCATGCGGCGGTGAACGCCGCCACCGCGAAGCCCGGCACGATGATCCACTTCTTGCGCGGCAGCAGCTTCGCATAACGCAGATAGACGAACAGCGCGCTCGCGGAAATCAGCGAGGTCACGCCGACTAGCCGCCCGGTGTTCTCGACCGGAAAGCCGAGGCCGCCTTCGAGAAAGCGCGAGATCAGATAGCTGAACACCGTCGAGATGTAGTAGTAGAACATGTACAGCACGAGCCCGACCTGGAAAACCTTTTCGCGCAGCGCATGCAGACGCATCAGCGGCGCGGGATGGTGCCACTGCTGATACGCGAACCAGCCCAGCGCGACGAGGCCGGCGACCGTCAGCAGAATCAGCCCCGGCGACGCGCTGAACAACTGGAAGCGCACCTGCTGCATGACGATTTGCAGCGCCCCTTGGGCGAACGCGAAGATCAGATACGGCCAGAAATGCGCCGACCCGCGCTCTTCGGGCAGGCGGTTGCCGGACTCGGGTAGCGCGAGCAAGGCCAGTACCGCGAACAGCACGCCCAGTGGCGCGGTGCAAGCGAACAGCGCCCGCCAGTCGAAATGCGCGACCAGTTGGCCGCCGATCAAAGGCGCGAGCGCGCTGCTCAACACGATCAGCACGAGAAATGCGCGCGTGGCCGCTGGCCGATGCTGCGGCGTGAAACTCATCTGGATCAGGATGCGGCAGGTGCCCATCATCGGGCCGATGAAGTAGCCCTGAAAGCCGCGCGCCAAGGCGAGTTCGATCGACGATTCGCAGAGCGCGGCGGCCATCGCGCCGGCGGAATAGAGCAGCATGCAGCCGGCCACGTAGCGCCGGTAGCCGAAGCGCTCGACCCACCATTGCTGCTGCAGGATGCCGAGCACCGCCGCGACCGCGTAGGCGCTTGAGGCCCACACCAGTTCATCGGGCGACGCATTGATGCCGCCGGCGATATAGCTCGTGAAAAACGAGAAGATCGAATTGTCGAAGTAGTCGAGGCCGGTGACGACCGCCAATACCCAAGGGAAGAAATCGCCGCGCAGCTTTTCGACGCTGAATAGCGCGACGCGGGACGCCGCCGCGCTCATGACGATTCGTCCGGCGCGGCGGGTCGTGTTTTTCTTGCGCGCTTTGCCGAAGGAGCTTGTGCCGCGCTCGTCGTGTTTGCCGCTTTGGCAAGCGCGCTGCGGCGTTGCGCGAGCAGCGCGTCGGCATTCTCGCCGGCGAGGCGTCGTTCGAGATAGTCGAGGTCGGGGCTCAGCTCGGCGCGCAGCTTCTGTGCTTCCTTGAGTTCGCGGCGCATCGTTTCGATGCGGGCGTCGAGCGCTTCGACCTGTTGCGCTATGGCGTCGCGAATCTGTTGCAGCGATTCGGTCGAAAAGCGGTGCCCGCCGTCGACGGGCTCCAGCGGACGCTTGAGCATTTCGGTGATGCCGTGCAGCGAGAAGCCGAGCGAGCGCAAACGCAGAATGCGGCCGAAGCGCTTGAGGTCTTCTTCGTCATAGAGCCGGTAACGGCCCTCGCTGCGCGTGGGCGAGACGAGGCCGCGTTCCTCGTAGTACTTGAGCGTGCGCGGCGTGACGCCGAGGCGTTCGGCGGCGTCACGCACGGTCAGCAGCGCGGATGAGTCCTTCGACATGAGCAGTGGCGGGTATGACGTAGTGGTCGCATTGTACTCCAACGTGTACGTTCACGTTCAGGTTGGGTGACTGGACTCCGCCGGACCCGAAAGGCGAAGTGGGCGGACGAAAAAAAACCGCTCGTTTGTGGCGAGCGGCTTTTGCGGTGCGGCTGATGCGGCTGAACTGGCGTGAGGCTTTAGCTGCCGCCGCCGCGACGCATCATGTCGAAGAACTCGGAGTTGCTCTTGGTCTGACGGATTTTGTCGAGAAGGAATTCCATCGACTCGACTTCGTCCATGTCGTGGATGAACTTGCGCAGCACCCAGATCTTTTGCAGGACTTCGGGCTTGATCAGCAGTTCTTCGCGGCGTGTGCCGGACTTGTTCAGGTTGATCGACGGATAAACGCGCTTCTCGGCGAGACGGCGCTCCAGGTGCACTTCCATGTTGCCGGTGCCCTTGAATTCTTCGTAGATCACGTCGTCCATGCGGCTGCCGGTTTCGATCAGCGCCGTGCCGATGATGGTCAGCGAACCGCCTTCTTCGATATTGCGCGCCGCGCCGAAGAAGCGCTTCGGGCGTTGCAGCGCGTTGGCGTCGACACCGCCCGTCAACACCTTGCCGGAAGCCGGCACGACGGTGTTGTATGCGCGCGCGAGGCGCGTGATCGAGTCGAGCAGAATCACCACGTCGTTCTTCATTTCGACGAGGCGCTTGGCTTTCTCGATCACCATTTCGGCGACCTGCACGTGACGCGCGGCGGGTTCGTCGAACGTGGAGGCGATCACTTCGCCGGCCACCGAACGCTGCATTTCGGTCACTTCTTCGGGGCGTTCGTCGATCAGCAGCACGAACAGCACGACGTCGGGATGGTTCTGCTTGATGGCGTGCGCGATGTGCTGAAGCATCACGGTCTTGCCGGACTTCGGCGACGCGACCAGCAGGCCGCGCTGGCCTTTGCCGATCGGCGCGATCATGTCGATGATGCGGCCCGTGACGTTTTCCTCGCCGCGCATTTCACGCTCGAGCAGCAGCACCTTGTTCGGGTGCAGCGGCGTCAGGTTTTCGAACATGATCTTGTGCTTCGAGGCTTCCGGCGGCTGGCCGTTGACCTTGTCCACCTTTACCAGCGCGAAATAGCGTTCGCCGTCTTTCGGCGTACGCACTTCACCTTCGATCGTGTCGCCCGTATGCAGATTGAAGCGGCGGATTTGCGACGGGCTGATGTAGATGTCATCCGTGCTGGCGAGGTACGAGGTTTCCGGCGAGCGCAGGAAGCCGAAGCCGTCCGGCAGCACTTCGAGCGTGCCGTCGCCGAAGATCGTGTCGCCCGTTTTGGCTCGTTTTTTTAGAATGGCGAACATCAGTTCCTGCTTGCGCAGGCGGTTCGCACTTTCGATCTCGAGGCCGTTGGCCATCTCGATCAATTCGGACACGTGCAGAGTCTTAAGCTCGGATAAATGCATACGGAGAACCCGCAGGAGAAGGTGCGACGAAATGAAATCTGGGAGGAGAGTGAGCGGAACCGCTCAAGGACTTACACGTCTTTTCGACGTTTTGCGGATTCTAGCATAGCACACGCCAATTTCCGCCAGTGCAGCGGCATGGCATCTTTCTTGTTGGGTGTGTTGCCGGTTGACAACACGCCCACAATACGTCCGTTCAGGCGCGCTCGCGAGTCTCGCGGACTCCCGGCGCCCCGATATGCGCCGTTTTACAGGTTGCCGTCGAGGAACGCGGTGAGCTGCGACTTCGACAATGCGCCGACCTTCTGCGCGGCGACAGCGCCGTTCTTGAACAGGATCAGCGTGGGGATGCCGCGCACGCCAAACTTGACCGGCGTCGATTGGTGCTCGTCGACATTGATCTTGGCGATCTGCAGACGATCTGCGTAATCCTTCGCGACTTCGTCGAGGATCGGCGCGATCATCTTGCACGGACCGCACCATTCGGCCCAGAAATCGAGCAGCACGGGTTTGTCGGATTTCACGACGTCCTGTTCGAACGATGCGTCGCTAATATGCTTGATTTGTTCGCTCATTGTATGAATACCTCTATCGGTTCGAGGCCCGCCTGAATTGCTCGCCACGATACGTCAAAACCTAAGGAAACTTCCGTTCGCTTTGCCGCACTCGGGGCCTTGCCGACACACACCGAAAAGTTGATGCCTTATCCTGAATGTGCGGAAGGCTCGCGCATGCGGGTCATCCGTATGGCAGTTTAGCTTAATTCGCTATGCGTTGCCGGGGGCGATAGTACTCGTCAGGGGCAGTGGGGCCAACGGCTGCCGGTGAAGGGCCACTACGTTCCAGGCGCGTTCCAACCACGTTCAATAACTGTGACGCAACCTATTTGGTGGCTGGCTACGCGAACTCAAGTGCCTCGCCGGCGTCCGTTTGAGGATCCCTCTCTATAGTGTGAAGAGCCTGATTCGGCGCGTCGATGTCCCTTTGCTCGTATTAACAGTCGCACGATGGGCCAAGCGATGATAGAATGTTTCGTGACGGGCCTCCTCGCATGGAGGGATGGTCAACCTGGTCAGGTCGGGAACGAAGCAGCCACAGCCGTTTTCCACCAGTGCCGAGGGTCGGGCTCGTCACCTTCCTTTTTCTGTCTTTCTTCTGTTTGTCTCCGCGGGTTCTGCTGCGATATTCCCCAACTCGGGTTTTACCCTTAGCGTCGCCTTCTCGGGTGCATGCGGTTGTGCTGCGGTCGTATTTCGCGCGCTTCATCCATTTTTTTCTATCGGTCCGTTAGCCTCTTTCAATGAAGCGGTGACACGCGTTCGCGCGTCGTTTCGATTCGGTTTTGCGCGGCATCGTTACTGATACAATTTCCGGATGACCTATCAAGTTCTCGCACGCAAATGGCGGCCGAAGGATTTCGCTTCGCTCGTCGGACAGGAGCACGTGGTGCGCGCGCTCACGCACGCGCTCGACGGTGGCCGTCTGCATCATGCCTATCTGTTTACCGGTACACGCGGCGTCGGCAAAACTACGCTGTCGCGCATCTTCGCCAAGGCGCTCAATTGCGAGACTGGCGTGACTTCCACGCCGTGCGGCGTGTGCCGTGCGTGCCGTGAGATCGACGAAGGGCGCTTCGTCGATTATGTCGAGATGGACGCGGCGAGCAATCGCGGCGTCGACGAAATGGCGGCGCTGCTGGAGCGCGCGGTGTATGCGCCGGTCGACGCGCGCTTCAAGGTCTACATGATCGACGAAGTGCACATGCTCACCAACCATGCGTTCAATGCGATGCTGAAGACGCTGGAAGAGCCGCCGTCGCACGTCAAGTTCATCCTCGCCACCACCGATCCGCAAAAGATTCCGGTCACAGTGCTGTCGCGCTGTTTGCAGTTCAATCTGAAGCAGATGCCCGCCGGCCACATCGTGTCGCATCTCGAGCACATTCTCGGCGAAGAGAAGGTGCCGTACGACGCGCAGGCGCTGCGCCTGCTCGCGCGCGCAGCCGACGGCTCGATGCGCGACGCGCTGTCGCTGACCGATCAGGCCATCGCCTATTCGGCCAATCAGGTCAATGAAGAGGCGGTGCGCGGGATGCTCGGCGCACTCGATCAGAGCTATCTGATCCGTCTGCTCGACGCGCTCGCGGACGGCGACGGCGCCGCGGTGCTGGCGGTCGCCGACGAGATGGCGTTGCGCAGCCTGTCGTTTTCGGCGGCCTTGCAAGATCTGGCGAGTTTGCTGCACCGGATTGCGTGGGCGCAGTTCGCACCATCGTCGGTGCTGGACGAGTGGCCGGAGGCCGGCGATCTGCGCCGCTTTGCCGAAACGCTGAGCGCAGAGCAGGTGCAATTGTTCTACCAGATCGCGACGATCGGCCGAAGCGAACTGGGTCTCGCGCCGGACGAATATGCCGGCTTCACGATGACGCTGCTGCGGATGCTGGCGTTCGAACCGGCGCCGACTGGCGGTGACGGTACGGCGGGTGGCGCGCGTGCTGCTGGTCAGGCGGGTGCGGCGGGTGCGAAGCGTACTGGTGCGCCGACGGTGGCCGCGTTGCGGGCCTTGTCGGGCTCGACCGTGACAGCTGCCGCTGCGCCGGCGAGCGCACGCGAAACAGTCAGCGCTGCCACGCCGCTGCGCGAAGCGCAGGGTGGCGACGCGTTGGCGAACAAGGGCGCTGCATCGGGCGGGACGGCTGGAACCGCGCCGTCCGCTGCGCAGGAAGGCGCCGATGCAATGGGCGTGCGTCCGGCTTCGGTTGATTCCGCGCCGGACGCCGCAGCATCGCAATCATCCAGCGCCGTAGCGGTAAACACAGTCGAGTCGATGCAGGCTGCCGATGAAGTAAAGTCAGCGGCCGCGGCGGCAACGGCTAGCGCAGCACCTGCATTGGCTCCGTGGGACGACGCGCCCGCCGATGCCGTTTCGAACGCAGTCGCCGCGAACGCAGGCCTCGACAGCGCGTCCGCAAACGACGTTTCCATCGAACCCACTGCTCTCGGTACGGCAGCGCCCGCGTCACCTCTCACCGCACCGGCCACCGCCGCGCTCGCGCGTACGGAGCAGGTGGCTGCCTCGCAACAACAGCCGCCAACCTCAGCCGAAACCGCGCCACGCCGCGCAGGCGGCGCGAGCGCAGCGCTCGATGTGTTGCGCAGCGCTGGCCTGAAGGTCTCGTCGGATCGTGGCCGCGCCACCGCAGCATCGGCTGCGAAGCCTGCCGCGCCGGCAGCGCCGAAACCCCCCGCCGCGCCGCGCGTGGTCGTCCCGGTGCCGACGCCCGGTGCTGCGCGCCGCGCGCCGCAACAGGATGCCGCGCCGGCCGGCCGCGTCGCTTCGTCGCCTGCCGCACGCAACAGCGCGGAGCAGGGCGGCTCGTCGGTTCCGCCTTGGGACGACATGCCGCCCGATGACTACGTGCCGATCTCGGCATCGGACGACGGCTATTTCGGCCCGCCGGACGACGACTACATGCCCGTTTTCGACCGCGGCCCGGACGATGTCCGCATGAACGCCACGGCCACGGCTGCCGCCGCATCGGCGCCGGTGGCCGATTCGCGCCCGCTGCCGCCCGCCGTGCCGCTCGATCCGCTCGGCTTCAAAGGCGACTGGCCCGCGCTCGCCGTCGATTTGCCGCTCAAGGGCATTTCGTATCAGCTCGCGTTCAACAGCGAACTCATGGTGCTCGAAGGCAACACGCTCAAGCTGAACGTGCCGGTGCCGCAGTACGCGGAAGCGTCGCAGGTCGCTAAACTGAAGAGCGCGCTCGCCGAAAGGCTCGGCCAGAATGTCGACGTGCTGGTCGAAGTCGGTGCGGCGCGCCGCACCGCTGCCGCGCACGACGCCGCGCTGCGCGCGCAGCGTCAGCAGGATGCGGAGCGCGAGATCGGCGCCGATCCGTTTGTGCAGTCGCTGATCCGCGAGTTCGGCGCGAGCATCGTGCCCGGCTCGATTCGCCCGATTACCCCGGACGCCGCCGCGAACGGCGCGTCGTCGGTCCACTGATTCGCCGCGTTATCCGCTCTAGCGCGCCTGATTTCCAGATTTCACGCTATCAAGAAGGAGCATGTCCATGATGAAAGGCCAACTCGCCGGGCTGATGAAGCAAGCCCAGCAGATGCAGGAAAACATGAAGAAGATGCAGGAGCAACTCGCGCAGATCGAAGTCGAGGGGCAGTCGGGCGCCGGTCTCGTGAAGGTGACGATGACCTGCAAGAACGACGTGCGCCGCGTGTCGATCGACCCGAGCCTGCTTGCCGACGACAAGGACATGCTGGAAGACCTCGTCGCCGCCGCGTTCAACGACGCCGTGCGCAAGGCCGAAGCCACCGCCCAGGAAAAGATGGGTGGCATGACCTCGGGCCTGCCGCTGCCGCCGGGCTTCAAGCTGCCGTTCTGAACCACGCCGCGAGGTGGGCGAGCGCCGCGGCGGCCGTCGCCGTGGCGTGAGCGGAACGCGCCGGCCGGGCTCGCGAATGGAATGCGCGGCTCGAACGCATCGCGCTACCTGCACGTGCATTCCCATTCGCTTCAGTTCGTGCCGCTTCACGCCAGCCCGAACTGCCCGGTAAACGCAGGTATTCACGCCGCAGCCGCAGCGACGCCGACATTTGCCTGACCGAACCCGCCCCATCGCCACCCGCCTGAACGGGCACTACACACTTCGACGCCGATCCGCATGAAACAACCTTCCGCTTTGTCGGCGCTCGTCGAAGCGCTGCGCGCGCTGCCCGGAGTCGGGCCGAAGTCCGCGCAACGCATGGCGTATCACCTGATGCAGCACGACCGCGAGGGCGCCGAGAAACTCGGCCGCTCGCTGCTGTTCGCGACCGAGCATCTGCAGCACTGCGAGAAGTGCAACACCTTTACCGAAGCGCAGATCTGCGAAGTGTGCCTCGATGACGAGCGCGACCCGACGCTGCTATGTGTCGTCGAAACCCCTGCCGACCAGATCATGCTCGAACAGACCATGACCTATCGCGGCCTCTATTTCGTGCTGATGGGGCGGCTGAGTCCGCTCGACGGCATCGGCCCGAAGGAGATCCATTTCGACCGGCTGGTCAAGCGCGCGTCGGATGGCGTCGTCAAGGAAGTCGTGCTCGCGACCAATTTCACCAACGAAGGCGAGGCCACCGCGCATTACCTCGGGCAGACGCTCAAGGCGCGCGGTCTCGCCGTTACACGTCTCGCGCGCGGTGTGCCGGTGGGCGGCGAACTCGAGTATGTCGACGCCGGCACGATCGCCCGCGCGATGCTCGACCGCCGTTCGATGTAGCGCGGCGTCGGCAGGCGGCTGAGCAGACCGCCGCGCACATCCGGACCCGATACGTCACGACCGCCCACGTCAAGACCAGAAACAAGGAGACCCATGAGCGCCACCCCTGAATCAGGCGCGAGCGCCGCGCCCCAAGGCCCGCTCGCCGGCGTCAAGGTGCTGGAACTCGGCACGCTGATCGCCGGGCCGTTCGCCGCGCGTTTTCTCGGCGAGTTCGGCGCCGACGTCATCAAGATCGAAGACCCCAAAGGCGGCGACCCGCTGCGCAAATGGCGCAAGCTGTATCCGGAAGTCGGCGGCACGTCGCTGTGGTGGGCCGTGCAGGCGCGCAACAAAAAGTCCGTCACGATCAATCTGAAAGCCGAAGAGGGCAAGGAGATCGTGCGGCGTCTGGCGAAAGAAGCGGATATCGTCGTCGAAAATTTCCGGCCGGGTTTGCTGGAAAAACTTGGGCTCGGTTACGACGTGCTGTCCGCGGAAAACCCCGGCCTCGTGATGGTGCGTTTATCCGGCTACGGCCAGAGCGGCCCGTATCGCGACCGGCCCGGCTTCGGCGCGATCGCCGAATCAATGGGCGGCTTGCGCCATATCACCGGCTACCCGGATTTGCCGCCGCCACGCATCGGCATTTCGATCGGCGATTCGATCGCCGCGTTGCACGGCGTGATCGGCGCGCTGATGGCCCTGCATCACAAGCAGGTGAACGGCGGCAAGGGGCAGGTCGTCGACGTCGCGCTGTACGAGGCCGTTTTCAACATGATGGAAAGCGTGGTGCCCGAGTACGGCGTGTACGGCATGGTGCGCGAGCGCACCGGCGCATCGCTGCCGGGCATCGTGCCGTCGAACACCTATCCGTGCCGCGACGGCAGCATCGTGATCGGCGGCAATAGCGATCCGATCTTCAAGCGTCTGATGGTGGCGATCGAGCGCGACGATCTCGCGAACGATCCGGGGCTCGCGCATAACGACGGACGTGTGCCGCGCACCCAGGAAATCGACGGCGCGATCGCCGCGTGGCTCGCCACGCGCACCATCGACGAGGCGCTCGCGGTGCTGAATGCGGCCGACGTGCCGGTTGGCCGCATCTACAGCGTGGCGGACATGTTCACCGATCCGCAGTTCATCGCGCGCCAGATGATTCAGCGCTTCAAGTGGCAGGACGGCCAGGAAATCACGCTGCCGGCGGTCACACCGAAGCTATCGGCAACGCCCGGCGAGACGCGCTGGCTCGGTCCCGAACTGGGTGAACATACCGATGAAGTCCTGCAATCGCTAGGTTATGATGCAGGGCACATCGCACGGTTGCACGCGCAACAGATCGTGTGAAGCGCGGCGCCCACTAGCGCGGCGCCCACTAGCGCCGCGGCAAAAAACAGAGCAGCGATAAAACAGCTGCAAAACAAGCTAAAAGAAAGCTGAAAAAAAGCCGGACAACAAAAGTTTGGAGACAACAGACCATGCAACGCAGAACCTTTCTCGCCGGTGGCGCCGCGCTCGCAGGCGCCACGCTCGCGGCCGCGCCGCTCGCTTTCGCGCAGGGCAAACCTGAAACCACCAAGGTGGCGATCGCGGTCGGCGGCAAGAACCTGTTCTATTACCTGCCGCTCACCATTGCCGAGCGTCGCAATTACTTCAAGGACGAAGGGCTCGAAGTCGAGATCTCGGATTTCGCCGGCGGCTCGCAAGCGTTGAAGGCGGCGGTTGGCGGCAGCGCGGATGTGGTCTCTGGCGCGTTTGAGCACACGCTGCTGTTGCAGGCGCAGAAGCAGATGTTCCGCGAATTCGTGCTGCAAGGGCGCGCGCCGCAGATCGTGCTGGCGGTGTCGAAGAAGACCATGCCGAACTACAAGTCGATCGCCGATCTGAAGGGCAAGAAGATCGGCGTGACCGCGCCGGGTTCGTCGACCTCGATCATGGCGAGCTTCGTGCTCGCGAAGGCAGGGCTGAGCGCGAAAGACGTCGCGTTCATCGGCGTGGGTGCGGGCGCGGGCGCGATCGCCGCGCTGCAGTCCGGACAGATCGACGCGATCGCCAATCTCGATCCCGTGATGACCAAGCTCGAACGCACGGGCGAGATCCGCGTCGTGTCGGACACGCGCACGCTCGCCGATACGCGCAGCGTGTTCGGCGGCGACATGCCGGCAGGCTGCCTGTATGCGTCGCAAAGCTTCATCACGAAGAACCCGAACACCACACAGGCGCTGACCAACGCGATGGTGCGCGCGCTCAAGTGGCTGCAGGCGTCGACTGGCAGCGAGCTGATCAACACGGTGCCGGAAGGCTATCTGCTCGGTGACCGCGCGGTGTATCTGGACGCGTGGCAGCATGTGAAGGAAGCGATGTCGCCTGACGGCCTGATGCCCGCGGATGGTCCCGCGACGTCGCTGAAGACGTTGCAGGCATTCGATCCCCATGTGCAGGGCAAACCGATCGATCTGTCGAAGACGTGGACCAACGACTTCGTGAAGAAAGCGCTGACCACCGTGAAGGTGTGAAGCGGGCGTAAACCGGGCGTAGAGCGCGGACATGAAACGCGGGCGTGAAGCGCAACGCGAACGCCTCGCCCACGCGCGCCACACCAACACCCCTCCCGAAACCGATCTTCGAAGAAGCGAGCCGAACGATGACCGTTGCCGCTCTGGCGCTCGAAAACATCACCTGCACGTTCGCCGCACGCGACATCCGCGCGCAGCGCTACACGGCGGTCAAGGACACCACGCTGCGCATCGCGCCCGGCGAGTTGGTCTCGGTGGTCGGCCCGACCGGCTGCGGTAAGTCCACGCTGCTGAACATCGGCGCGGGCTTGCTGGCGCCGTCGTCGGGCACGGTCAGCGTGTTCGGCGAGCCGCTCGACGGCATCAACCGGCGCGCCGGCTACATGTTCCAGGCCGACGCGTTGATGCCGTGGCGCTCGGCCATCGACAACGTGATCGCCGGCCTCGCGTTTCGCGGCGTGCCGGCCGAGCAAGCGCGCGTCAAAGCCGACGAGTGGTTAAAGCGCGTCGGCCTCGGCGGCTTCGGCGACCGTTATCCGCATCAACTGTCGGGCGGCATGCGCAAGCGCGTCGCGATGGCGCAGACGCTGATTCTCGACCCCGACATCATCCTGATGGACGAGCCGTTTTCGGCCTTGGATATCCAGACGCGTCAGCTGATGGAAAACGAATTGCTCGACCTGTGGGCCGCCAAACGCAAGGCGGTGTTGTTCATCACGCACGATCTAGACGAAGCAATTGCGATGTCCGATCGCGTGGTGGTGTTGTCGGCGGGACCGGGCACGCATCCGATCGGCGAATTCACGATCGACCTGCCACGTCCGCGCGACGTCGCCGAAATTCGCGCGCATCCACGCTTCGTCGAGTTGCATGCGCAGATCTGGAGCGTGCTGCGCGATGAAGTGCTCAAGGGCTACCAGCAGCAACTGAGCGCGGTTTAACCGCGTCGATCCAATCGTCCAAGGCAAACCGAGTCATGTGGAAGACGTTACGCCCGAGGCGGGCGAATCTGGTGATCTGGCAATGGCTGCTGCTCGTGCTGTGCTTCGTGCTCTGGTACGCGCTGACCAGTCCAACGCTGCTGCCGGCGTTCTATTTCGACGATCCTAACAAGGCCGCGTTCTTCTTCGGCGAGCCGCAGAAGGTGCTGCAGCGGATCTGGGAATGGTTCACGGGCGGCGAGATCTATCTGCATCTGTGGATCACGCTGGTCGAGACCGTGCTTGCGTTCGTGCTGGGCACGGCGCTCGGACTCGGCGTCGGGCTGTGGCTCGCGCTCGCGCCGCTCGCGAGCGCGTTGTTCGATCCGTATGTGAAAGCGGCCAACTCGATGCCGCGCGTGATTCTCGCGCCGATCTTCGGCGTCTGGTTCGGTCTGGGGATCTGGTCGAAGGTGGCGTTGGGTGTGACGCTGGTGTTCTTCATCGTGTTCTTCAACGTCTATCAGGGCGTGAAGGAAGTGAGTCCCGTCGTGCTCGCAAACGCACGGATGCTCGGCGCGAACCGCAAGCAACTGCTGCGCTTCGTCTATTTGCCGAGCGCGATGAGCTGGGTGTTTTCCAGCTTGCATACGTCGGTGGGGCTGGCGTTCGTCGGCTCCGTGGTGGGGGAGTATCTCGGCTCGGCGCGCGGCGTCGGCTATCTGATTCTGCAAGCCGAGGGCACCTTCGATATCAACACCGTGTTCGCCGGGATTCTGGTGTTGACCGCGTTCGCGCTGGTGCTCGATGCGGTGGTCGGCATGGGCGAGCGGCGTTTGATGAAGTGGCAGCCGAAGAGTGGGGACACCGAGAAACTGTAGGCGCGCGTAGGTGCGGGCGCTCAAAAAAAACGGCGTGCGGTTGATAAAACCGCACGCCGTTTTGCTTTTGCTGGCCGTTCGATCAAGCACCAAACAGGCATCGATCAAGCACGCAACGACTAGGGCGTAATCACCACCTTCCCGATCACGCGACGCTCGGCCATATCGCGCAATGCGCGGCCAGTGTCCTCGAGCGAATAACGCGCGGACACGTACGGCTTGAGCTTGCCTTCACCGATCCAGTCGGTCATCTGCTGGAACGCGGCGTGATTGCGCTGCGGCTCGCGCTTCGCGAAATCGCCCCAGAATACGCCGACCACACTCGCGCCTTTGAGCAGTGTCAGATTGAGCGGCAACTTCGGAATTTCGCCGTTCGCGAAACCGACCACCAGATAACGCCCGCGCCAGCCGATGCTGCGAAACGCCGGCTCCGCATACACGCCGCCGACTGGATCGTAGATGACGTCCGGACCTTTGCCGTCGGTGAGCGCCTTGATGCGTTCGCGAAGATCTTCGGTGCTGTAGTTGATGGTGGCGTCCGCGCCATGCGCGACGCAGGTGGCGAGCTTTGCGTCGCTCGATGCCGCCGCAATCACGCGCGCGCCTAGCGCCTTGCCGATCTCGACCGCGGCTAGTCCCACGCCGCCGGCCGCGCCCAGCACCAGCATCGTCTCGCCGGCCTGCAAGGCGCCGCGATCGACCACCGCGTGATGCGAGGTGCCATACGCGAGCGTGAATGCCGCGGCCAGTTCGAACTCGACGCCGTCGGCGAGCGGCACGCAGGCCGCGGCCGGCGCCAGCGCCTGTTCGGCGAAACCGCCCGAACCGGTGAACGCGACCACACGCGAGCCTGGCTTGAACTGCGTGACGCCGGCGCCGACCGCGCGCACGACGCCCGCCACTTCCGAGCCGGGCGTGAAGGGCAGCGGTGGCTTGAACTGGTATTTGTTTTCGATGATCAGCACGTCGGGGAAGTTGACGGCTGCGGCTTTGACGTCGATCACCACGTGGCCGGGCTGCGGTTCGAGCTCCGGCAGGTTTTCGACGACCAGGCTCTCGGGCGGCCCGTATTGATTACAGCGAATCGCGCGCATCGTGTCTCCATATCGATCAGGGTTCGCAAGCATTTCGGAGTGTAGAGCAATTCGCACGGTCGTGCGTTTATTTTGCGCGGCACATTTTGGCACTTTCGCGGCACCTGCGCGGCCGCGACGCGACAGCAGCACGACAACCGCACGATAGTCGCACGGCACGCAGACAACGCAGCAACGGCAAGCGGCCCGCGCGGCATCGCCACCCACCTCGCGCGTACGCCTTGCATGCTACGCGCGCGGGGCCGCCGTGTCGTTCGCGTGCCATCTTTCCTCGGTTACAATCGCCGCATGCGAATCCTACTCAGCAATGACGACGGTTATCTGGCGCCAGGCCTTGCCGCGCTTCACGAAGCGCTCAAGCCGATCGCGGACGTCACCGTGATGGCCCCCGAACAGAATTGCAGCGGCGCGTCGAATTCCCTGACGCTGTCGCGGCCGCTCTCGGTTCTGCGCTCGGCCAACGGCTTCTATTACGTGAACGGCACGCCCACCGACTCGGTGCACATCGCGCTGACCGGCATGCTCGACCATACACCGGACCTGGTGGTGTCGGGCATCAACAACGGTCAGAACATGGGCGAAGATACGCTCTACTCGGGCACCGTCGCGGCCGCCACGGAAGGCATCATGTTCGGCGTGCCCGCCATCGCGTTTTCACTGGTCGACAAGGACTGGGCGCATCTTGAAGACGCGGTGCGGGTCGCCGCGGAAATCGTCAAGCATTATCTCGAGCAGCCGCTGCCCGGCCATCCGTTGCTGAATGTCAATATTCCGAACCTGGCGTACGAGCAACTCGACGGTTGGCAGATCACGCGTCTCGGCAAGCGGCATCCGTCGCAGCCGGTGATCCGCCAGACCAACCCGCGCGGCGAGCCGATCTACTGGATCGGTCCGTCGGGCAGCGCGCGCGACGCGAGCGAAGGCACGGACTTCCACGCGGTCGCCAACGGGCGTGTGTCGATCACGCCGCTGCAGCTCGATCTGACCCACACGCAAATGCTGCCCGCGGCGCGCGACTGGGCGCGCGCCGGCAGCGGCGCTTCATGAGCAGCGAGCGCGGCAAGCGCTTTCCGCTCGGCCTCGAGGACCTGGTGCGCGAACCGCGCCGGCCCGAAGGACGCCCGGGCGAAGTGCGCGCGGCGGCGCTCGCCGCGAGCGCGGCGCTCAATGCGCGTCAACAGCCCGCCAAATATGCGCCGGGTGGCGCCGCGGGCAAGTCGCAGTCCAGAGCGCCGGGCCACGCGCAGACCGTGGTGCAGGCCAAGCCGCAACCGAAGCCTCAAGCCATTACGCTGCCGAAGCCGCAGGCCGCGCCGTCGCTGATGCAGTTGCAAGCGAAGCCGCAGTCGCAATCGGCCAAGGCACAGCCCAAGCTGTCGACATCCGCATCGGGCGCGGCCGCGCGCGGCGCGCCGCAATCGACCTCATCCGCCAGATCCGCCGCCCGTTCCAACGAACGCACGACCGCGCCGAACGTCGCGTTGAGCGGCGCGTTGGCGCTGACTTCGGAACGGGTTCGCGAACGGATGGTCGAACGCCTGCGTGCGAATGGCGTGACCGATCAGCGCGTGTTGAACGCGATGTCGGTGGTGCCGCGCCACATGTTCGTCGACCCGGGCCTCGCGGCTCAGGCCTACGAAGATGCGGCGTTGCCGATCGGCCATCACCAGACGATCTCCAAGCCCTCGGTGGTCGCACGGATGATCGAACTGGCGGCGGCCGGCCGCGCACTCGGCAACGTGCTCGAAATCGGCACCGGCTGCGGTTATCAGGCGGCGGTGCTGAGTCAGGTGGCGCGCGAGGTCTATTCGATCGAACGCATCAAGCCGTTGTCCGAACGCGCGAAGATCAATCTGCGGCCGCTGCGTATTCCGAATATCCGGCTGCACTATGGCGACGGACGACTCGGCCTGCCGTCCGCGGCGCCGTTCGACGCGATCCTGATCGCCGCGGCGGGGCTCGACGTGCCGCAGGCATTGCTTGAACAACTCGCGATCGGCGGCCGTCTGGTTGCGCCGGTCGGCTCGCAGGACGGCCAGAACCAGGTGCTGACGCTGGTCGAGCGCCTCGGGCCCGCGCAGTGGCGCGAGTCGCGGCTTGATCGCGTTTTCTTTGTACCCTTAAAATCCGGAGTGATTTGACACCGATGAGTATGTTGCGCGCGATGCAGAGAACCAGCCTGAATGTCCCAATGACCGTAACCCAGCGTAGCGTGTGCGTGCTCGCCTTGTCCCTGTTGATGACGGCCTGTGCATCCCGGCTCGATCAGGCGCCCGTCGTCGATCGTTCCGGCGGCAGCCCGCTCAGTACGCAAGCTGCGCAGCCGCCTGTGCCGCTCGGGCCGCCGCCGCCGGGCTACTATCGCGTGAAGCCGGGCGACACGCTGTATCGGATCGCATTGGAGAACGGCCAGAACTATCGCGATATTTCGGCGTGGAATAATCTCACCAACCCGAATCAGATCGAAGTCGACCAGTTGCTACGCGTGGTGCCGCCGGGTGCGAATACGGCCGCGCTGACGCCGGGCGTGTCGACCGCGCCGATCGGCGGCGGCGGGGCGGTGCAAAGTGCGCCGCTCGGCAGCACGTCGCCGTCCGCCGCCGCCGCTGCGGGCGTCGCGGCGCCGCCGCTGTATGGCCCGGCCGCGAACAGCAACGCTGCGTTGACGCCGCCGGCCGCTGCGGGCGCCGCGAGCGACTCGAGCGCCGGCGCGTCGGGTAATGTCGCATTCGCGTGGCCCGTGCACGGACCGCTTCTCGGCACGTTCAACGATTCGACCAACAAGGGTGTCAACATTGGCGGTGCCGCGGGCGATGCAGTGAAGGCTTCCGCGGATGGTCGCGTGGTCTATGCGGGAAATGGGCTGCGTGGTTACGGCAATCTCATTATCATCAAGCATGATGCAACTTATCTCACCGCGTATGCACACAACCGTGCTTTGATGGTAAAAGAGGGAGACGCGGTAACGAAGGGGCAGAAGATCGCTGAGATGGGGAATAGCGATTCCGACCGTGTGATGTTGCATTTCGAAGTTCGCCGTCAGGGTAAACCTGTCGACCCACTGAAGTATTTGCCGCCGCAATAAGCGATACGACCATGCCGAAATCGAAGCGCCGCCCGCCGCAAGCCGAGTCTGAAACGATCAGCCAGGTTTCGTCCGCCGCAGTGGACGAGAGCGGCGCTTCGGAAGTCGAAGAAGAGATCGCGGAAGAGCACGATCTCGACGAACGTCAGAGCGGCGCGGACGAACCCGGCGACGCGCGCGAAGTCGTGAGCGAAGCGGCGCCGGACGCGGACGATTTTCGCGCACTGCTGCAAGCCGAACTGACGGCCGACACGATCCAGCATTATCTGAATCGCATCAGTGTGAAGCCGCTACTCACGGTCGAAGAGGAGCAGAAGTATTCGCGTCTTGCCAAGGCCGGCGAGTTCGACGCGCGCCAGGTGATGATCGAGCGCAATCTGCGGCTCGTCGTCAGCATCGCGAAGGGTTATCTGAATCGCGGCGTGCCGCTGCTCGATCTGATCGAAGAGGGCAACCTCGGCCTGATGCACGCGATCGAAAAATTCGATCCGACGCGTGGCTTCCGCTTTTCGACTTATGCGACCTGGTGGATCCGCCAGAGCATCGAGCGCGCGATCATGAACCAGGCGCGCACCGTGCGCTTGCCGGTGCACGTGATTCGTGAGCTCAACCAGGTGTTGCGCGCCAAGCGCCACCTCGAAAAGAACTCGATGAATTCCGGCGAAGCGGCCGAGCGCCGCGACGCCAGCATCGACGACATCGCCTATCTGACCGGCAAGACCACCGACGAAGTCACCGACATTCTCGCGCTGAACGAGCACACGGCCTCGCTGGACGCGCCGCTCGATCTCGATCCGGCGAGCAGCCTGCTCGATCTGCTGTCCGACGACCAGAGCCAGTCGCCGGATGCCGAAGTGCAGCACCGCGAGCTGGAAACGCTTACACGCGCGTGGCTTGCGCGCCTGTCGGACAAGCATCGGCATGTGATCGAGCGCCGCTTCGGGCTCAATCACATCGAACCCGCCACGCTCGAAGAGCTGGCCGACGAAATGGGCCTCACGCGCGAGCGTGTGCGCCAGATCCAACAGGAAGCGCTGGTCCGGTTGAAGCGCTTCTTCGCCTCCAACGGTGTTCGGAAGGACGCCGTTCTATAAGCTAATGACACCGATTCTTGTTTTCGACATCGAGACGATTCCCGATGTCGCCGGCATTCGCCGCCTTGAAGATTTGCCTGTCACGATGAGCGACGCCGAAGTCGCCGAGCATGCGTTCGCCCAGCGTCGTGAAAAGACCGGCGGTGATTTCCTGCCGCATCACCTGCAGCGGATCGCGGCGATCTCCTGCGTGTTCCGCGACAACAACGGTTTCCGGGTGCGCTCGCTCGGCACGCTGGAAGACGGCGAGGCGGCGCTGGTGCAGTCGTTCTATCGCGTGATCGAGAAGTACACGCCGCAGCTCGTGTCATGGAACGGCGGGGGTTTCGACCTGCCGGTGCTGAACTACCGGGCGCTCGTCAACGGCATTCCCGCGAGCCGTTTCTGGGATCTCGGCGAGGACGACCGCGAGTTCAAGTGGAACAACTACATCAGCCGCTATCACGCGCGTCACACGGATCTGATGGACGTGCTCGCGATGTACCAGGCGCGCGCCAACGCGCCACTCGACGCGCTCGCCAAGATGTGCGGCTTCCCCGGCAAGATGGGCATGGACGGCAGCCAGGTGTGGCATGCGTATCAGGAAGGCCGCATCGAGGAAATTCGCAATTACTGCGAGACGGACGTCGTCAATACCTACCTGCTGTATTGCCGTTTTCAGCTGATTCGCGGCGCGTTTTCGGCGGCGGAGTATGCTGACGAGATCAACCTGGTCAAGAATGCGCTGGCGCTGGAAATCGCGCCGCAATGGGCCGAGTACCTGGCGGCGTTCGAAGAATAGTTTTCCGTTGGCCGGCTCGACAGCTGGCTGAGGCGGCGTCGCGCCGAACCTCGGCAAGCGCGGCGCTTCGTCTACAATCTCGCCTTTCCCCAAGTCTGTCAGGAAGTCGCAGGTGTCCCGAACTGCCCCCCATCGTCGCTCGCCGAAGCGCCATTCGAAATACCACAAGGCGCCCGCTGCGGCGCCAGCGCTCGTCATCACCGGCAACGAGCCGGTCGTCGAAATCGTTTCGCTCGATATGGAAGCGCGCGGCGTCGGCCGCATCGAGAGCGAAGACGGCACGTCCGGCAAGGTGATTTTCGTCGAAGGCGCATTGCCCGGCGAACGTGTCAGCTACTCGACGCATCGCAGCAAGCCGAAATTCGAGCAGGCCGAAGTCGTCCAGGTGTTCCGCGAAAGCGTGATGCGCACCAAGCCGAAGTGCAGCTACTTCGATATCTGCGGCGGCTGTTCGATGCAGCATCTCGACGTGCGCGCGCAGGTCGCCGTCAAGCAGCGCGTGCTCGAGGACAACCTGCAGCATCTGGCGAAGCTGCGCCCCGAAACGGTGTTCCGGCCAATTCACGGGCCGACCTGGGGTTATCGCTATCGTGCGCGCCTGGGCGTGCGCTATCTGCCGGAGAAGGGCGGCATGCGCATCGGCTTTCACGAGAAGAAGAGCAGCTACATCGCGGATATGAAAACCTGCGAAGTTCTGCCGCCGCACGTGTCGGCGATGCTGATGCCGCTGCGCTTCATGGTCCGCAAGCTGTCGATCTACGACCGCCTGCCGCAGCTCGAACTGGCGGTGGGTTCGTCGGTCACAGCGCTGGTGGTGCGCAACCTCGAACCGATCACCGCTGCCGACGAACAGGTGCTGCGCGATTTCGCCGACGAGCACAAGGTGCAGTTCTGGCTGCAGCCGGGCGGCCCGGATACGGTCACGCCGTTCTATCCGCTCGACGTGCAGCTCGACTACACGTTGCCGGAATACGGCATCCGCATGCCGTTCAAGCCGACCGACTTCACCCAGGTCAATCACGAGATCAACCGCGTGCTGGTGAGCCGCGCATTGCGCTTGCTGGCGCCGGCGCGCACCGATCGTGTGCTCGATCTGTTCTGCGGGATCGGCAATTTCACGCTGCCGCTCGCGCGGATCGCGCAGGAGGTCGTGGGGATCGAGGGCAGCGAGGTGCTGACCTCGCGCGCGCTCGCCAATGCCGAGCTGAACGGTGTGGCGGGGCATACGTCGTTCGCGTGCCGCAATCTGTTCGAAGTCACCGCCGACGACATGCGCGCGCTCGGTCACTTCGACAAATTCCTCGTCGATCCGCCGCGCGAAGGCGCGCTCGCCGTCGCGAAGGCGCTGGCGGAGATCGCGCAAAGCGGCAATGGACCGCTGCCGAAGCGGATCGTCTACGTGTCGTGCAATCCGGCGACGCTCGCCCGCGATTCGGGCCTGCTGGTGCACGAGGCCGGGTATCGGCTGGTGGGCGCGGGCGTGGTGAACATGTTCCCGCATACGTCGCATGTGGAGTCGATCGCGTTGTTCGAGCGGGACTGAGGCCTGGTTGATTGACGCGAGGCCGGCTGCGTGGGCTTCGCACAAACAGAAACGCCACGACCGAGGTCGTGGCGTTTCTGTTTGCAGCGGTTTGTCAGAGCCTGGCGTGCGTTAGAACTGCCACCACGACTTCTGCGCGCCCGGCCGCGGGCGACCCGTGATGTACGGGCTGTCCGGGAAGGTGCCGGCCAGCACGCGCTTGGTGTCGTCGGCCAGTTGCGGCTGGTTCAGCTTCTGGTACGACAGCATCATGATGTGCAGCGCGTCTTCGATTGCCGGTGCGTTCTTGTACTCACGCAGCGCCAGTTGCGCGCGGTTGATTGCGGCGACATAAGCGCCGCGGCGGTAGTAGTAATCGGCCGCGTGGACTTCGTGCGACGCCAGCGCGTTCACGATGTAGCGCATGCGTTGCGCGGCGTCCGGTGCGTACTTGCTGTTCGGGTAGCGGTCGACCACGATCTTGAACGCGTCATACGACTCGCGCAGCGACTTCGGATCGCGCTCGCTCATGTCCTGACCGGAGAAGCGGCCGAACAGACCGAGGTCGTCGTTGAAGTGAATCATGCCCTTCAGATAGTACGCGTAAGCAATGTCCGGATGATCCGGGTGCAGTTGGATGAAGCGGTCGATCGCCTGGTCGGCGGCGGCGTTTTCGTTGTCTTTCCAGTTGCAGTACGCGACGTTGATCTGCGCCTGCTGCGCGAAATGGCCGAACGGGTCGCGGCCTTCGAGCATTTCGAAGTACTTCGCGCACTTGCCGAAATCACCACCGGTCAGGGCGTCGTTCGCCTCCGTATATAATTTGTTGTTATTCCACGTTGCCGTTTCGTCGGTCTTTTCCGGCAGGCCGTGGCAAGCCGCGATAACGGTGACGGCCGCGGCGCATGCAATGTATCCGGCCACTTTCCGGGCCGCCTTCTTGATGGCCGCCAAATTGATCGCCGCTTCAGTGATGGTGTTCAAGGCTCGCATTTTCCAGTCTAGCTTTACGTCCAGGTGACCCAGACTCAATGACCCGCTCAAATACTCCAGGCGCCGCAACCGGTGCCGGGAATAGCAACGAAGATTATAGCGTAAGCGCCGACCCCTCCGACGCGTTGGGCGTCGATTCCCTCGACGACGATCTCGCCAGCGACGCACTCTCCGCCGCAGCCGCGCCGGCCATGGTGCCGACCGTGGCGAGCCGCGTGGCGGACGAGAGTCCGCGCAATGTCGTCGTGCCGGACGAACTGGCGGGCGAGCGCCTCGACAAGGTGCTCGCCCGCGTGTTTCCCGAGTTCTCGCGCAACCGTCTGCAAAGCTGGATCGAATCCGAGCGTGTGCGGGTCGACGGCAAGCCGGCGAAGATCCGCCAGCCGGTGCCGCTCGGCGCGACCATCGAACTCGTGCCCGATCTGCTGCCGGAGCAGCTCGCGTTCACGCCTGAACCTGTGCCGCTCGACATCGTCTACGAGGACGACACGCTCGTGGTCATCAACAAGCCGGCCGGGATGGTCGTGCATCCGGCGGCCGGCAACTGGAGCGGCACGGTGCTTAACGGCCTGCTGTACCGCTATGGCGACGCCGCGGCGGGGTTGCCGCGCGCGGGCATCGTGCACCGGCTCGACAAGGAAACCTCCGGCCTGATGGTGGTGGCGCGCACGCTCGAGGCGCAGACCGACCTCGTGCGCCAGTTGCAGGCCCGCACGGTGAAGCGCCGCTATCTCGCGCTGGTGTGGGGCAACATGCCGGAGGAAGGCACGATCGACGCGCCGATCGGCCGCGATCCGCGCGAGCGCACCCGCATGGCGGTGGTGACGAGCGCGGCGGGCAAGCCGGCGCGCACCCATTTTCGCCGCGTCGACTCGGCGATCTGGCAACGTCAACCGGTCACGGCGATTCACTGCGATCTGGAAACCGGCCGCACCCATCAGATTCGCGTGCATTGCGCGCACATCGGCCATCCGCTGCTCGGCGATCCGGTGTACGGCCGCGCGCGCGGCAAGCGCTCGGTCACGCCGCTGCCCGGCGGCTTCGCGCGGCAAGCGCTGCATGCGTGGCGGCTCGGACTGATTCATCCGCAAACCGGGCGCACTATGCAATGGCGCGCCGATGTGCCGGAAGACATCGAGGCGCTGTCGGCAGCGCTCGGTCTGGGGCGCGACGAAGCGGGCGAGTTCGACGAGACGTACTATGAGGAAGACGGCTACGACGCGTCGTTGGACGACGATGCCGACGAAGACGGCGCGCTCGATCACGACGACGCGGACGACAGCGATGACGCCGACAACCCGAGGGACGATCACGCATGAGCGCGAGTTTGCCTGAGCTGAGCTTTGCCGATGTCGTGCAACCCGCATGGAACGTATCGCCACGCGTGCGCGCGCTCGTGACCACGCGCAACGGCGGCGTGAGCCAGCCGCCGTTCGGCCGCTGGCAGGCCGGCGCGGATCAACCCGGCGGCCTGAACCTGGGCTTCAAAGCTGGTGACGATCCGGCCGCGGTCGCGCAGAACCGCGAACGCTTGCTGGGCCTCGCCGGCGTCAGCGAGGCCGCGTGGCTCGAACAGATTCACGGCGCGGGCATCGTACGCGCCGAGGATGTGCTCGCGCAGGCGCACGCTAACGGCACCCCCACGCGTGCCGACGCGAGCGTCACCGATCGTCCCGGCACCGTGTGTGTCGTGATGGTGGCCGATTGCATGCCGGTGCTGTTGTGCGATGAAGCAGGCCGCGCGGTCGGTGCGGCGCATGCGGGGTGGCGCGGGCTGGCGGCGGGCATCGTCGAACAGACTGCGCAGCGCGTCGCGCAACTCGCGGGCGTCGAGCCCGGTGGATTGCATGCGTACCTCGGACCATCGATCGGTCCCGGCGCGTTCGAAGTCGGAGCTGATGTGCGTGACGCCTTCATGAACGGTGTCGACCGCGCGCAACGCGATGCCACTGCGAACGCATTCGTCGCGCATCCGGACCATGCGGGCAAATATCTCGCCGATCTGCCGGCGCTGGCGCGCTTGCGTCTGCAAGCGCTCGGCGTCACGCGGATCGTCGGCGGCGATCTGTGCACGGTCACGCAACGCGATCATTTCTATTCCTATCGACGCGACCGCGAGACCGGCCGCATGGCCGCGCTGATCTGGCTCGACGCTCACGCGCAGACGCTTGCGAACTAGCGCGCCGCGCGGCTCGATCCTGCGTCAGAGGAAAACGCACGCCCGCATGTTGACGCTTCGCCCGCCGGGTGCCGGTGTACGCGATTGCGTCGGCATGCGGGCGTGTCGCATGCGTGTCGAGAGTGCGAGCTGCGCGTGGGCGCAAGCAGCGTATGCTGGTCGTACGCGGGCCGTATGCGGGTTATTCCGAGGCGCGCAGCGCGTTTTTGCTGCGGTGCCGGAATTCTTCGCGAGAGCGTAAATCTGCCGCGAAAAGTGTCTGTGCACGCACCGATAAATGCACATAAACCCATGCAATATGGGAGCTTTTTTCGCTCGACCGGTTCATTAGTCATACGTGCTTCAAAAGCGCGATCTGCTACACAGGGAAAACGATAATTAAAAAACTATCGCACTGCGGCAAAATCGGGAACAAGCATTGACATGCCTTGCGATGGGGAGCAAGAATGTTCCTCACGAGCTCCTCGTACATGGGACAGGGCGTGACGAGGTCGCGAGCAATCGCACACGTGCGCACGAACCTGCCTCTCCAACCCGTCCGCAAGGACTTACCGGTCAAAAGCAGGTATGGCAGCTTCATATTCCTCAGCTTCCCCCAGCACGGACTCCTCGACGGAGCATACGCAGCAGGCCGGTATGAGCGGCGCAACGTCCGCCGCAGGCATGCAGCAATTCGTCGACGCATGGATGAACGCATGGCGTTCGCTCGGTACGCCTCCGGGTGCCACCGGCATGCCTTTTCAGATGCCGCAGATGCCCCAGGTGCCGGGCATGCCGCAAATCGGTTTCCCCCAGATCCCGTCGTTTCCCGGCATGCCGGACTTCAGCAAACTGGCGGCGGGGGCGTTACCTTCCATGCCTTCGTTCGCAGGTCTGAACATACCCGCCGCCGCGATTCCCGCCGAACGTCTGCAGAAACTGCAGGCGGATTATTCGCGCGATGCGATGGAGTTGATCCAGCAGGCAGCCACGTCGGTTTCGAAGGGGCCCGAACTCAAGGACCGCCGCTTCAGTTCCGAAGCGTGGAGCACGACCCCGGCCTATGCGTTCACCGCCGCGTGGTATCTGCTGAACGCGCGCTATCTGCAGGAGATGGTCGACGCGCTCGACACCGAACCGAAGGTGCGCGAGCGCATCCGCTTCGCGGTCCAGCAATGGACCGCGGCTGCTTCGCCGAGCAACTTCTTCGCGTTGAATCCGGAAGCGCAAAAAACCCTCCTCGACAGCAAGGGCGAGAGTCTGCGGCAAGGCGTGATGAACCTGCTCGCCGACCTGCAGCGCGGCAAGATTTCGCAGACCGACGAATCGCGCTTCGTGGTCGGTGAGAACCTCGCCAACACCGAAGGCTCAGTGGTGTTCGAGAACGACCTGCTGCAATTGATCCAGTACAAGCCGCGCACGGCGACCGTGCGCGAGCGGCCGCTCCTGATCGTGCCGCCGTGCATCAACAAGTTCTACATTCTCGACCTGCAACCGGAAAATTCACTGGTCGCGCATGCGCTCGATTCGGGGCACCAGGTGTTCCTGATCTCGTGGCGCAACGCGGATCAGTCGATCGCGGACAAGACGTGGGACGACTACATCGGCGAGGGCGTGCTCGCCTCGATCGATACCGTCGGCAAGATCAGCGGCCGCGAACAGATCAACACGCTCGGCTTCTGCGTCGGCGGCACGATGCTCGCCACCGCGCTGGCGGTGGCCGCGGCGCGCGGCGAACACCCGGCCGCGTCGATGACGCTGCTCACCGCGATGCTCGACTTTTCCGACACGGGCGTGCTCGACGTGTTCGTCGACGAGTCGCACGTGCAGATGCGCGAGCAGACCATCGGCGGCAAGAACGGTGCGCCGCCGGGATTGATGCGCGGCATCGAGTTCGCCAACACGTTCTCGTTCCTGCGGCCGAACGATCTGGTGTGGAACTACGTCGTCGACAATTACCTCAAGGGGCGCACGCCGGTACCGTTCGATCTGCTGTACTGGAACAGCGACTCGACCAGCCTGCCGGGACCGATGTATGTCTGGTATCTGCGCAACACCTACCTCGAGAATCGTCTGCGCGAACCGGGTGCGTTGAGCACCTGCGGCGAGCCGATCGACCTGTCGAAGATCGACGTGCCCACCTTCATCTACGGGTCACGCGAGGACCATATCGTGCCGTGGCAAACCGCGTACGCGTCGGCGCCGCTCCTGACCGGGCCGCTGAAGTTCGTGCTCGGCGCGTCGGGCCATATCGCCGGCGTGATCAATCCGCCCGCGAAGAAAAAGCGCAGTTACTGGACGCTGGAAGGTGACGTCAAGACGTTGCCGGAGACCCCGGACGAATGGTTCGGCGCCGCGACCGAGGTGCCCGGCAGTTGGTGGCCCGAATGGACCACGTGGCTCGATCAGTACGGCGGCAAGAAGGTGAAGCCGCGCGCCGCGGCGGGCTCGGACGAGTTTCCGGCGATCGAGCCGGCGCCGGGACGTTACGTGCGGCAACGGGAGTAGGTTGAACGCGCTTCACGGTGCGATGGTTCGCAATAGATGAATGGGCGTCTGGTTGAACAAGGGCGTTGGAGCAACGAAA
>NZ_JARESU010000230.1:0-8413 GCF_046027075.1 Paraburkholderia sp. RL18-085-BIA-A
ATTTTTTAGGCATCAATCTGTCCGCTATATTTCTGATGTGTGAGTAATTCAGGTTGCCTACTGCCCCTCGCAAAAGGCAAAGTCCGTTAAGGAAGCGCCGGTCAGCGCTGTCGCTCCGAATGACTGCTCCTCGCTCAGGGACTGATCTTCACGGTTGACGCCGTGCCCATAAACGGGCCGGCCACATTCCGGCCCGTTCTCGCGTTACGTACACATGGCGTTGCCGAAAGACACGGAAGCGCCGCGCCCCGCGTCATGCTGCGTTGATGTGTCCGAGTTGTTGCACGGCGGTCACGCCGTCGTCCAGGCCGATTTCCTCAACGATCTTGCCATGTTTGAGGCGGAGCACGGTCATGCCGGTGAAGCGCATTTTCCGGCCGGTCGCAGGCGGCAATGAGAGGTGGCACCGTTCGTTCGGACAGTTTTTTCGATTTTTAAGTGGAGTGCTGGGCGGTCACGCTGCCGTTTTAATCGCGGGCAGCATCGCGAAGTAAGCTTCGTCCGGGGTCTTGTCCGACAGACTTGAATGAGGCCTTTGCTGGTTGTACCACGTAAGATAATGGTCGATTGACTTCCTTGCTGGTCGACGGACTCATAGGCCTTCAAATATATCTCTTCGTACTTCACGCTGCGCCACAGCCGTTCGATAAAAACGTTGTCCCGCCACGCACCCTGTCCTTAGCAAAATCGCGGCTTGCATCTGGTTGATCAGCGCGGTGCGGTGGCGAATCCATACATGCAGGGAAAGTACGAATACCCCCTTCTATGGGGCGTTGAAAGTCAAACCCTGTTCAGTGAAAAAATTCTGTTATGCGAAGGAAATCTCCTTGGGCTATCCGTTGTCTGCATGCCAGCCTGCGGGGTCGCCTGCTACGACCAGACGCAGGCTGGCCTGCAGACAACCCGTACGCAGAGGACTCGCTGATGGCATACACCCTTTGCAGGTTGGCATGTCAATGTCGTTCAGGTCAGAGTGTCTGCTGACCGGTCAGACCCCCAACGAGGGGATGGAGACTCTGTCAAGGAACAGATAAGCTTGTTGCTGGGTAAAGTCCGAATAGGTCGTTAGGAATTATCTGGACAGCTCGCACGAGATCCGCTTATGTAGACGGGAATACCTAAGATTTGGTTACTGGTCTCGTGTGTTTTCCGGTCTCTGCAAGTGGTCCCGTTCTGCTTCGGCACAAAGACAGGACACAATGAAAATGCTCAAAGATTTTCGCTATCTCTCATGCCGCAGGGAAAATCGTCGCTTGTTGCACCGCCAGCTTGGCATTACTCCAATGATTGTTTCATCATCGAATACCAGGCCGGTCCGTAGGCCGGAGCGGCCGCTCTTCCGGCTAGTGTCAAAGCGGACGAGAAGTCGTCGGGGCGTGCGTTCTTCAGGTTTCCCGACTTGCAGCTTACCGGTTCCAACGACGAGGTCACAGACCCGGCGCGATATCGGTATCGCGAGGCGTTTGCGATGGTTGAGGCGATCTTCGATGCCGCCCCGGACGATTACTGCCCACACATCTTCGTGGACGACGACGCCGCCATCGCAGGTGCCTGCACGCAGGTTTTCCCGAAGAAATATACGAATGTCTAAGGAGCACCCTCATGGGGAATGTCATCGAAATCGACTGCGCGTGGTTCCACACCGTGGCGCTCCTCAGCCGTGATAGCCCCACCACATTTCGGGGGCATCGGCCCGCTCACGCAGACTGTCGCCACGAAGCTTACAAAAGGTGCGCGATCCGGGTACTCGAGCGACAGAGTCGGACAACTGCTACCGTCGCATGGAGCGACTCGACCGCTTGCCGCTATGGCGAACAACTCTGGCAGCGCTGTATCGCACGGAAAACCGGAATATGCGCACTGAGCGGGCAGGCCATAGCGAAAGGTGATGCCGTGTACAGCCCTCGAGTATTGCGACGCGCTCCACAAAATATCGACGCCATGATTCTGGCGTCTGTGATGGAGGCGACCACGTCGGACGAGGGTGTTTAACTAACGAAGGGTAGGTAACACAACGGCATCAAATTCCTCACGTCGAGGTCAATGGAGGCTGAACGCGGCTCGCCGCATCAACTCCGCAACAAAGCGAACTGGCGTCGCTCCTTCGCGATGGCGATGTTTTAACTATATCGACACCTATCTCCCAGGAATGAATCCATGAACGGCGCGGATAGCCTTTTGAAATCCTTGGTCGCAAGCGACGTTAACATCCACTTGAGGTTCCGACATGAAACTTGACGCTTTCGCGTTCCAGCAACTGCGTCGCCTTGCTCCAAGCCTAGACGACATCCTGAGCGCGGGCGAGGTCGAGCACGTAGACCAGGCTGTAAATCTTGCTGCCCTAGCTACCCTGTGCGCAGAACTGTTTGACTCATATTGCTGCCTCTGTCAAGACGATATGAAGGACCTCGTCTCGGGAAAGGCCTCCGGGGTGCCCGTATGGTAACCGCTCGTTTATAGTCGCCCTGGCGCAGAGAGCGTGACTCATTGTTGCTACGTGTCCACGTGGACACGTAGCTCAAAACGCGTAATCGATTGACGCGCATATGATTGATATCGCCGACGCGGCGCCACGGATGACGGCAACGGATTGAGACCGTGTGGAAACTCTCTTCCTGCCGCGTATACGGGTTCAGTAGCAAGTCGATCGGGTCTAGCAGATAAGCTTGGTGCTGGTGGTGCGTGGGCCGGCCCCCATCGATTAAAGCGCATCCCCTTACTGGGGGATGGTGGGCCGTGCCGCGCCAGGAGACAATGTGTTTACCGGATTGAGGTCGAAGGGCGCCCCCGGAGAAGAGGTAGCGCTTGTCGATCACTGCCGGGCGGCTCACTTGCGCTTCGCCATAACGACTCGTTTTTCGCCCACGGGATACGCCGCATCGAATCACATTGCAGGGTATCAGGCGGGAACCGGTCGGTGCGCAGCCGCAGAAATCGGTGCGCTGGCGCTCCTTGTTAGTCGAAACCGTGCCCCTGTTACTGATAGGCATATATCCGTGTTTGCCAAAGTTCCACAAATCAGCAATCGTTTCTTTCGGCTATTGCATATTCATGCGACGCGGAGTGCCTCTTTCTGCGCTATTGCGACGAATTGGTACGTCTGCAAGCTCTCGGCGAGCGGAGCGCGGGCTACTACTTGGAAAAGGCGCTATCGGTTTGTTCAGGAAACCCTTCGATGGCGATCCTTCGTTGGAGCATCTCGTGTGACATTGATTCCAACCACAGGGACGACATTGAAACGACACATCCCGAGCGCCAGAGGCAGATGTTCAAAGCGTGCAATCGGCGTGGCCGCGATTGCCGCGATCCCGATATCAGGGTGCGCAAATTCGCCATCCATCGGCGTGCTTGGCGCGTACTTTCCCGACTGGCTGTTCTGTATCGTCGCGGGCGTCGTGCTCACGGTCGTCATCTATCTGATCCTCAAGCGCTTACAGGCCGATAATCTGATGGGACCTTCAGCCGTGGTGTATCCCACGCTTGTCGCGTTCCTGGCGCTCGCTGTCTGGTTGATGTTCTTCCAACATTGAATCTTTGTCGGGTGGATGAATGGCGACCCCAGCCAGCAGGACATCGAAGAGAAAATGGCCGGCCATCGTGATGGTCGTGGTGACGCTGTTGCTGCTCGTCTACGTCATCCGGCTGTGGGACCGCGCGCCTCGCACCGACGACGCCTATGTCGACGCGGATACGATCGACGTCGTGCCCGAAGTCAGCGGCCGCATCGTCGAACTGGCTGTGCGCGACAATCAGGCGGTGAAGCAGGGCGATCTGCTGTTCCGTATCGATCCGCGCCCGTATCAGGATGCGCTCGCGCGGGGCAACGCATCCCTCGTCGCGCTCGACCGCCAGATCGAGCTGACCCAGCGCACGGTCAATGCGCAGCAGTACAACGCGCAGTCGGTGCGTGCGGCCGTCGAGCGCGCGCGAGCCGCAGCCGGCCAGGCGTCCGATACGCTGCACCGCATGGAGCCGCTGTTGTCACACGGTTATGTATCGGCGGAAGACGTCGACCGTGCGCGCACCGCGCAACGCTCCACGCAGGCCGAACTCAGCGCCGCGCAACTGCAGGCGCAGCAGGCGGCGGCGGCTGTGAGCGGCGTCGATGCGCTGGTCGCGCAACGCGCCGTCGTCATGGCGGAGATCGCGACGGCCGAACTGAACCTGGAATATGCCACGGTGCGAGCACCGTTCGACGGACGCATCGTGTCATTGAAGACATCGACCGGCCAGTTTGCCACGGCGCTCAAACCGGTCTTCACCTTGATCGATACGCGCCACTGGTACGTGGTCGCGAATTTTCGCGAGACCGAACTCAAGGGCGTCAGGGCGGGGACGCCTGCCACAGTCTACCTGATGAGCGATACGGGCCAGCGTTTCCAGGGCAGCGTCGATTCGATCAGCTATGGTATTGCGCCGGACGAAGCCGGCCTTGCACTGCCCGGCGGATTGCCGCGCATTCAACGCACGCTTAACTGGGTGCACGTATCGCAGCGCTTCCCGGTGAAGATCCGCATCGACAAGCCGAACCCGGAACTGTTTCGCGTCGGTACGTCGGCGGTGGCCGTGCTGGAACCCGGACGCGGCGATGGCGGCGAGCGCCATTGAGGAACCCATGACCGCCGCCGACTATCTGCCCGTCACGCTGCGCGATGCAGGCGCTTTCCTGAGGCGCGAACTGGCGCCGTTCCCCGGGCGTCTGAACGTCATGTTGCGTTGCATGCTGACGAGCGCCATCGTGATCGTCGCGTCGATGGCGCTCGAAGTGCCGGAACTCGCGTTGTCGCTGCTGGTGGTGTTCTACGTCACGCAGTCGAACGTGGTGCTCACGCGGCTGGTCGGCATGCTGTTCATGGTCGGATCGACGCTCGCCATTGGCCTGTCGATCCTGGTACTGAAGTTTACATTCGACTATCCGTTGCTGCGCATTGTCATCGCGAGTCTGATGTTTTTCGGCAGCGTGTACCTGCTCCGGGTGCTCAAGATCGGCGTGGTGTTCTTCTGCGTCGCGATCGTCGTGATCTACGTGCAGAGCTTCGTGGACCAGACCGATCAGGCCGACCTGCTGATCCGCGCAGTGTTGTGGGTGTGGGTCGCGGTCAACTATCCGATCGCGCTGACGCTCGTGGTCAATACGTTGCTGCTGCCTGCCGAACCGCAATTGCAACTCAAGGAGGAAGTCCATCGGCAACTCGTGACGCTGGACGCGCGCCTGACGCAGCTGATCGACGGCACCGCGAGCGCCGCGCCGATCACGCTGGCGGCCGTCCAGCAAGGCGCGCTCACGCTGCAGAAGCTGCTGCGGTTCACGACGATGCGTGATGCCCACTATCGCGAGCATCAGGCGTCACAGCTTGCGTGCATTGCGACGGTGTCGCGGCTTTATCGCGGAGCGAGTGAACTGCCGCTCAGTTGGCCAGGCGTGTCGGCAGCGCAACTGGCGATGTTGCGCGAGTTGCTTGCGAACTGCCGCGCGCTCGACGACTCGGTCATGACCAGCGAGCCCTATCGCTACATGAGCACGGCGACACCTGAAGAGCGCAATGCCGCCGACACGATTCCTGCTGCTGCCGAATCGCAGCGAGCGCTGCGCGCGTACGCCGATCTTGTTACAAGCGGTGCCGCCGCGGCCGGCAAGCCGCCCGCGAGTGAACCGATGGTCGCGCCCGACGCATGGACCAATCCCGCGTACACGCGCTTTTCGCTGAAGACGCTGCTCGCTGTTCTCGTCTGCTATGTGTTCTACAACGCCGTGGACTGGCAGGGCGTCCACACGGTCATGCTGACCTGCCTGATCGTCGCGCTGCCGAGCCTCGGCGCATCGACGCAGCGTGCGTTGCTGCGGCTCTCCGGGGCCGCCGTCGGCAGCGCGCTTGCGCTGTTCATGGTCGTGTTCGTCGTTCCGCATCTCGACAACATTGTCGGCCTTCTGCTGATGGCGTTGCCTGTCGTGGCGCTCGGGGCGTGGATAACGGCGGGTTCGGAGAGGGTCAGCTATGCCGGCCTCCAGGTGATGTTTACGTTCTCGCTTGCGTTGCTCGGAGAGTTCGGCCCAACCACGAACCTCACTGAAATCCGCGACCGGATGGTCGGCATTCTGCTGGGCGTTTGCGTGGCGACCTTCGTACAGATGTCGTTCTGGCGCGAGGGCGAGGGCGATGTGCTGCGACAGAAGCTCGCAACCCTGTTGCGCGCGATTGCCGCACAGTTGCGCCCATCGCAGCCTGGCGCCGGGAAAGGGGATGACCTGCCGTATGCACAGCGCCAGTTGCAGGCGTGGGCCGTGCTGGCCGATTGCGAGACGACGCTCTCGCGTGTCGCGCTCGAGCCCGCCTGGCAGGAAGGCGAGCAGTCGCAACTGACAATGCGCGCGCAAACGGTCCTCGCGCAGGGTCGCGAGATCATGCTGGCGGGTGATGCGTTGCGCAGCGCGCTCGTGGCGCAAGCGGGATCGTCGAGCCCACGCACCATCGACGCAGTGCACGCAGCCCAGCAACAGGCCGGCGCCGAACTCAACCGGTACGCGGATGAGCTCGCGGCCAACCCACCCGATGCACACGCGCCGCGGCGCATCGAGATCGCTGCGCAAGCGGTCGAACCGGCTCAACTGGCCGATCAGCCGCTCATCGCCGCAGCGGACGAACTGTCGCGGCAGATCGCGGGGCTGCCGGACTGGCGCGTCGAGGCGCCGGTCGCGGCGTCGGCATCACCGGCGGTACGAGCATGAACGCGAGACCAGTTTTGTGCGATTGGCGATGGCGTCGATGCCTTGTGTGCGTCGCGTGGATATCGTCCGTGCTGTCGGGCTGTGCGCTGATTCATCATAACGGCACGCCCTACACCGAGATTGCGCCCGAGCAGATCAACCTCGCGGACAACATCCATCTCGCGCGCGATGGCTGGCCCGCCGCGCGCTGGTGGACGCGTTACCGCGATGCCCAGCTCGACGCGCTGGTCGATCAGGCGCTCGCCGATGCGCCGACGATGGTGATCGCGCGCACGCGCGTCGCGCAAGCGAAGTCGGATGTGGAGCTTGCCAGAGCGGGATCCAACCTTCAGGTGGCGGCGCTGGCGTCGCTGGATCGCGAGCATATTTCCGCGAACGGCTTTCTCGGCCCGTTCGCGAGGAACGAACCGGCTGCGGGGCTGACGGGGCCGTGGTACACGGAGGGTGTCGTCGGGCTTGGCGCGAGCCTGGACCTGGACATTTGGGGCAAGCAACGCGCGGAGGTCGCCGCGTCGCTCGGCGTGAGCAATGCGCGGCTCGCCGAGACGTCCGCTGTCGAAATCGAAATCTCGACGGATGTCGCCCAGCTTTACTACGGCATTCAAACGACTTATCAGCTCATCGATCTGCTGAACGAATCGCATGAGATCGCGGAGTTCGCGGTGGAAGCACACGAAGGGCGACGGCGCGAGGCCTCGAAGCCCGCACCCAGCTCGAAGAGGCACGCGCGCAGCAGCTGGGCATTGAAGGGCAGATCGTGTCGGCGCAAGGGCAGATCAAGCAGCTGCGCGAATCGATGCGCGCTCTGATCGGCGCGGGGCCCGCAGGCCTGCCCGCCATCGAACCCGTCGCGCTACCGCGCTCGCAGGCTGCCTTGCCGACGACGCTCTCGTACGAACTGCTGGCCCGGAGGCCCGATCTGCAGGCGATGCGATGGTATGTCGAGGCGTCGTTCGACCGGATCGACGCAGCGAAGGCAGCGTTTTATCCGAGTTTCGATATCAAGGCATTTTTCGGCTTCAACGCCTTGCACCTCGCCGACCTCTTCACGCATGCAAGCCAGCAGATCAACCTGATTCCGGGCCTGACCTTGCCGATTTTCGACGGCGGCAGGCTCAACGCGAACCTGAACGGCGCCCGCGAGGGCAGCAACCTGTTGATCGAGCAGTACAACCAGGCCGTTCTCAACGCCGTACGCGATGTCGCCCAGACGGGCAGCCGTCTGCAGTCCCTCGACGCGGAGACTGCGTTGCAGAAACAACGGATCGAATCGGTGGCGTTCACGAGGGACAGCGTCGAAGCCTACTATCAACGCGGACTGACGAGCCGGCTCGCGGCGCTCGAAGCGCGCCAGCCCGTGGTCGCGGAACAGGTCGCCCTGCTCACGCTCAAGGGTCAAGTGCTCAGTCAGGAGATTGTGTTGACGAAGGCGCTCGGCGGCGGCTATCTCGCCGATCCGCCCGTCGAACTGAAGCCGCGTTAAATGGTGCGCCGGTGGGGTTCTTCTCGGGCCGATACCGCCGCCCTCACTCATTGGTGCCGCGTCGGACACACCATGGTTCCGCCAGTGTGGAGGTTGGCCCGGTCCAGGAGGCCCTGCCCTGGAGACATTGGGGTGGACGGAGTGTCGATCAGGTCGACGAACACGCGGTTCCGACCGCACCCCGTTGATCTCCCCCGTCTAGG
>NZ_JARESU010000231.1:0-8364 GCF_046027075.1 Paraburkholderia sp. RL18-085-BIA-A
ACTGACGCGCGCAGCGTTGCACCGGATCGTGAAGGATGTTTTCAGCGGTGCGGCGCAATCCCTGCGTGCGCGTGGTGAAGACCATGCGCCGCGCGCCGACCGCCTCGAACAGGCATCGGCACACTGGCTGCGTCACAGCGCAGGGTCCCACATGGCGGACCAGCAGCTAGATCTGCGACTCGTGCGCGATAACCTCGGGCATGCGTCACTGACGACGACCAGTCAGTATCTTCACGTCGACGACGATCGCCGGCACCGCGAGACCGACGAGAAACACCGGATTGACTGGTGATGACTGGTGACCGATGGCAGCCCGGCCCTGGCGCCTGACCGGGAAATCGTCGGCGGTGAGCCTGACCGGTTCGCCCGGACGCAGGCGGACTTTCCTTTCAGCGACCGCGATAATGCGGCGCCGTCCGTCCGAAAATGCCTTGAGCATGCGGACCTGATCAGCGTCTCCGGGCAGCCAGAATTGCGCTTCGAGCGCCTCTCGCGTAATCGCACAGGCGACCTCGCTGCGATGCCCGCTCAGGCGGAACGAAATTTCATGCCGGTCCGCCGCGACAGCTGGCATCAGGTCAATAAGGTCCATGATTTCCACCTCCCGCATTCAGCTGCGAACTTTTAATTTCCTGACCTTCCTGTTGCCTGTCTTCAATTTTACAGAACAGACGGAGAACAGGCGCGCGCAGCCGAGATAGGCCGCCTGGACAACTAGCGGTGTAGCTTCTGCTTGCCCAACTGGAGACGGGGTTTGCGGTTGACGGTGATGCAGAGGTGCCAGACGGTTAGTTGCATGTTCGCGATCGACACGGATCTCCAGGGTGTGCCTTTACGGGAGAGGAACTTCACAGTGCCATGCGAAGGTGCGGTCAACTGATACAACGTGTCGGCAGGAAAAGCGCGCTCACGCCACCCCTTGCAGACGTACATCGAGGAACCATTGGAGGAGCCATCTGGATAGGCGCTATCGTTGCGCGATGGGCCGCAGGCGACCCACTCCGGACGCTGGACCAGGCGCCATCTAACCGGCAGCTTTCAGAGTGCAGCGGTCATTCACTTCTTCGAGTCGCTCGGCAGGTCATCGGCCATAGCCGTCGTTCAGCTTCCGTGCATCTTCTTAGAAGTCCGAAGTCGCTGACCTCCTATTCGACCAAAGTCTCATTGTCACAACAGAAATTTGGGACCATATTCTGTATGTCGCGATCGTATGTCTGCAGGCGGACCCGCGCCAGCGTAGCTCGGCCCATGATCAGTGATATGGATTCATCACAGGTTGTGCGATCGCAACTCGGCCTCGGTCCGCGTGAACAGACAGTAACGCACTGGCAGATCAGCGATCCGATCCAGGATCGCTCGCGACTTGTGACAACCGGAGAAAACAATGAAAGCACTCAAGGCTCTCAAGTTGGCTGGCGGCACATTGATCGCCGTGACTTCCATCGGCGCCTGGTGTCAGGCTAGCGACACAGGCATGGCTCCAGCACAGTCCACCATGGCGCCGTCGGGCGGCGGGATGTCGACGTCCAATAAACAAGCGGATCGGGCACTCAGCAAAAAGGTGCGCGCCGCGCTCGTGAAGAACAAGGATCTCACGGCTACGAATATCCATGTGCGTGCGACGAGCGGAGCCGTAGTGCTTGAGGGCACGGTGCCGGATGCGGCGCAGTCCGACAAGGCGACCGCAGCCGCGAAAGGCGTGCCGGGCGTGATGTCAGTAAAAAACGATCTGTCGATCAAAGAAGAGGGCCAGTAGATGCGTTTAAGCTGAGTACAGCGGTGAGCTTGCATGTCCGGCCCTACAACCTCATGCGGGTGTGGAGGATTCTGCAATTCAGGGGGCCGTTTTCGGCGTATGGCTTCGGCTGGGGATACTGCGCCTTTGCGCTGCCTGCTGAAGCCGTTTGCGAAAAACTCGGCGCTGCGAACGAGACCCCAAAACAATTGATGCTCGCCTTCGAGCTTGGCAAGCGCCGAGTTCTGCAGGCGGTAGAGCAGAAAGCGTTGCCAAGCACTGGCGAACGGATAACGCTTTCGGCAGATGATCTCTAACGTAGGGCTGACGCGCCGCTGATAGCGGTATCGCCGCACGGGCTGCACCACGCGCCTATGCCCCGGCGCCCATCGAGTTCGAACCAGTTTTTGCGCAACCGCTGCTTGTCGCGACCGGCAGTACACGACCCGTTTGAGTCATTCCGTCCAATTTTCCTAACGTCTGCTCTTGTGTGTTCTTACGAGACATTCGCAAACGACTGCTTGGCCTACCGCGCCCATAGAGGGGCGGGTCATACGTGCTCACCAGATCGCGGCAATCGTAACGTCAGTGATCGAAACCGTCGACCTGCAACACACGGAGACGGTGGCAGAAACTCCGCTCCAAACCCGCTGGAAGAGCCGCAGGAGATGAACAAGGGACTTACCGTCGGCGCCAACTACGAAGGGACGATCAGCGCACCGCGACGACCTTGGACGAATTGACCTTCGAGGCCATCGACACCGCGCGCCCGGATACGCGCCCCCATGACCAGATCGGCTTAGCTTTTGGCCGATCGACCGTCACCCAACGCCAAGCTGCTCTGTCTGAGCTGCTCGAGCCCGATCTCGGGCCCAAGAATGCGGAATATCGCTCGGAAATATACACTATTGTTTTTTCGCCCTGCCCAGCGTCTTTCCGCGGCCAAACATTCAATACATCCTTGATCCAGGCGGCTGCACGCGAGCATCCAGCGCCGTAATCCCGGGTATCCGGACGGATATAATCCTTTGAGGCGGTATGAACAAAGACGCCATCCCTCTGCAGGGCGCCATGGACGAAGTGGACACCATCGCATTGGCAGCCTCGCTCCTGTTCACGCACGGACAGACCACGGAAATGACTGTCGTCGCGGGGCAGCAACTCGGGCGCACGCTTGGCGTACCAGTCAGAGTATTGCCGCACTGGGACGAACTCGTGGTCGAGCTTGACCACACCTCCTACTCGGAAATTGTCCCGGCCGCGCCGCTAGGCGTACACATGGGCAAGGTCCTAGCTGTCCAGACGATAATTCGTCAAGTGTGCGACGGCGCCATGTCGAAGGCAGCCGCACGTCCGGCGCTTGTAGCGGCAGGGCGCATTCCGCCCGTCGGGATACTTCGCTTCGCTATCTTCGCGGCCATCGGCGCGGCGTCGCTCGGCGTGATCTTCGGCGTGTACGATGTGGCGAGCTTGGTTGTGATCGCCCTGAGCGCCGGCGTCGGAGCCCTTGTCCGTCGCTGGCAGGGGAAGCTTGGCAGCAATCCTTTCCTCGAACCGCTGTCCGCGGCCATGGTCGCCGGCGTGATCGGCGCCGTCGCAAGTCGCCTCCACCTTTCAGACGCGCAATCGCTCGTCGCGTTCTGCCCCTGCATGGTGCTGGTTCCCGGCCCGCATCTTCTCAACGGTGCGATCGACCTTGCTCGCACACGGATCACGCTGGGCGTCGCACGCCTGACCTATGCCGGTCTCATCGTGCTTATGATCTGTACGGGCCTGCTGATCGGGACGGCCGCCGCCGGCGGCGCGCTTCACGCCGGACCGTCCGTGGCCGCGCCGTTCGCCGCCGATGTCATCGCCGCAGGATTCGCCGTCGCGAGCTTCGGGACTTTCTTTTCGATGCCGTGGCGCCTGCTGCCCCTGCCAATCGCCGTCGGCATGCTGGCGCACGCGGCGCGCTGGGCGCTCATCTCGATCTTGAGCGCCAACGTGGTGACAGCGGCGTTCTTCGCCTGTCTTCTGGTCGGCCTGATCGTCGCGCCGATCGTCGATCGCCTACGCCTCCCCTTCGCCGCCGTCGGCTTCTCTGCGGTCGTCTCGATGATGCCGGGCTTCTTCCTGTTCCACGCCGCAAGAACGCTGCTTGAGTTGGTCGCCAGCGGACCGCGTGCGTCAGCCGACCTTGTCCCCGCCGTCGTTGCGAACGGCGCTACGGCGTTCCTAATCATCCTGGCCATGACCGTGGGACTGGTCCTGCCCCGCATGCTGATTGAGCGGTTCGCGACGGCGCGCCCGGCCTCTTGACTGATCAGTGTCCGAAACGTTGCCAGTGGATAGGGGTAGGAAACGGCGATCGCCGTCCCCTCTCTCCATGAACCTCCCGCGTTGGGCCGTTTTCAAGCTGTCTGAGCGACGCCGGGGACGGGAACAAGCTGGCGCCCCAACTCCCTGGCTAACCGCTTGAGGGCGTGTTCCCTGGTTTTACGGACCTGTTCCTCATAGCGCGCGAGTCCCTTTTCAACATAGTCGTCGCCCTTGACCATTACGCGCCAGAACCAGGCGGCGAGCTTGCGCGCGAGCGCCTTGGTCGCCACCAGGCCGCCGCGGCGTGCCGCGAGACGGCGGTAGAAACCACCGAGCGCAATATCCCTGCTGCGTACCAGGCTTTGCGCCATCATGCAGAACAGCTGTCCCGTCCGGTTGCGACCGCGCTTTACGCCTTTCCTGCGTTTGCCGCTATCGCTGCTGCCCGGTGCGAGTCCCGTCCAGGCGGTGAAGTGTTTTTCAGTGGGCCAGACGCTCAGGTCGGTACCCACCTCACCGATCAGTTGCAGCACGCCATAGGACGACAGCGCGGGCAGCTTCGTCAGATCCCGTCCGCCGCACATCTGGGCCAGTATCTCGCGCAACCTGGAAATTTCCGGTGCGTTGACGCCGGTCTGTCGGGTGGACCTGGGCAGCGGCGGCTGTGCCTCATCGTGCGGCGGCAGCACTGCGGCGATGCGTCTGTCGCAATCGGCGATGAGTTTCTGGTAGTGGTCCCAGGATTGCAGTGCCTGGCCCAGCGCGAAGATGTGCTCGTCGGCCCAGGTGCCCCGCAGGGCCTCGATCACGGCCTGTTCCTTTTTGCGCCGGATCTGCACGTCGCACAGCGCGACCAGGGCTTCGGGGGAACGCTCGCCGGCCACGATCGCGCGCGTCACTGCCATGCCGCTGACGCCGGCCAGTGAGGAGATGACATCATGCAGCTTGATGTTCATGCGCTCGAAAGCCTTTTGCATCAGTTGCACACAACCCGCTGCCGCCGCCACATGATCGGCGCGCAGGCGCAGGTAATCCTGCAGCCGGCGGATGTCAGCCGGTGGCACGAAGCCGGCGTGCAGCAGACCATGCATGTGCAGCGTGGCCCCCCACTGGCTGTCAGCCATATCGGTTTTCCTGCCTGGCAGGTTGCGAGTCTGCCTGCCATTGACCATGCGCACGTCCAGACCGGCGCTTTCCAGCACACCATACAACGGTAACCAGTAAACACCGGTCGCTTCCATGGCGACCGAATGCACGCCTTGTGCGAGCAGCCAGTCGCGCAACGCGTGTAGCTGCGACGTAACGGTACCGAACACTTCCGGCCGGTTGCCGCCCACCGAAACATGCATGTGTTCACTGCCGATGTCGACGAACGCGGCTAACGGATCGAGCATGGGGAGTGTCTGTAACATGGTGAACCTCCGCATTTGGGTACCACAATGCGCGCGGTGGCCCTGGCCCGGTCACGTCATAGGAAAAACAAATCTCTCCAGCGGGAAGCCGTGCTCACCAGAATGTGCGAGTGATCGCGACCGGAGCTATTCTCCCGCACGGGCAATCCGACAGTTGTCCGATGCACCAGAGGGGACTCAGCTACGCTGCCAGGAACCGCTACGCGTTATCTGACGATAGACGATCCCCGGTTCATGGTCCGTGTGCGGTTTTTGCAAAAAACTGAAGGCTCCCTCCGAACCCGCTGTGCGGTTTTCCCGCGACGGGCTCTCCAGTCAGTTGTTTCCACATCGGGATTGGCGCGCCAATCGAAGGGCTTCGGACATCGTGAACAGCCCAAGATTAGCGAAGAAGGCATTTGACCATCGCGTATGATCGCGAAGGCACCGACCCTGACCCGGACGATGAAGCTGTCGGCGCAGAATCGCTCGCAGACGGCGACGAACAAAGCCGTCGACGGACGAGAAGGTGTAGCGGTGGGCGTGCTGGAAATAGCCGAACCAGCCACGCAGGAGTGGATTGATCGAGGCAATGATCTCCGCGATCGAGTCCCCCCTGTTACGCCTGGTCAGGGCCCGGATTTTATCCCGCAGTCCCATGCGGCTCTTCTTGCGCACCCAACGTTGACCCGCCTCGAACCGGTAACCCAGAAACTCGAACCCATGACCCTCCAGCCGGCAATCCCCAACGTGGGTTTTGTCGGGATGCAGTGTCAAGCCGTTCGCATCTACCCAAGCCCGCATGCGAGTAAGCGCAGCTTCTGCCTCCTCACGTGTGCGGCATAGCACCACAGCATCATCCGCGTAGCGCACCATGACCAGCCCTGCCTGGCGCATTTCCACGTCAAGCTCGTGCAGGTACAGATTTGCCAACAAGGGGCTGACAACCGCCCCTTGCGGACTGCCGGAAGTCGGCGTCCAACGCGTCATGTCTTCCATGATGTCTTGCTTGAGAAAGTACTGGATCAGTTCCAGGACCCGGCCGTCCGCGATTCGCCCGGCCACTTTTGCGAGAAGGGGTAGGTGCGGAATCGAGTCAAAATAGCTTTGCAGGTCGGCATCGACCACCCAGCAGTAGCCCGCTTTCACATGCCGGTCCACTTCGCGCAGCGCATCCTTGCAGCCCAGACCCGGGCGGAAGCCGTAGCTTCGCGGCTCGAACTCGTGCTCAAAGATCGGCTCGATCACCAGCTTCAGGGCCGCTTGAACGACGCGATCCTTCACAGCGGGTATACCGAGCGGGCGACGTCCTTTACCTTTCGGTATGTAGACGCGCCGCACCGGCTGCGGGCGATAGCTGCCATCCTGCAATGCATGCGCCAGTTCAGTGAGGTATCGGTCCCGCGCTTGCGCGAATCGCTCCACGCTCATGCGGTCCACCCCAGCCGCCCCGGCGTTCTTCTCGACCTGAGCCCATCCCAACGCGAGCGTTTCCAGGCGAAACACCTTGTCAATCAGACTATGCCACTTGCCTCCTCTAACTCCGTTTTGTAGAGCAGCCAACATAGCGTCCGTCCAGATTGAAGCTGACGCGAATTTCCGCTGCACGCAGCTTTCCAGCGCGTCTGCATCTCGTCTAGTCGTTTCCGACACTGGCGATGCTTCGATCTTCATCTCTGCTTCCTTCCGGTCTTTTGCTATCAACTTTCCTGCCCCGCTTCCCTAGTGCGCCTTTTGCTCTGACGCAGGTCTCCACGACTTAACGCTGCCGTGTGCAGTACTATCGGGACTCTGACTCCTGCCAGCGTTCACCTCGCCGACAGGTCTCCCCGCTTGCTTCGTGCCACCATCCCCTCGTTCCGTCCTCAACCACGTGGTACGCCACCGCACCGCTTTATCCGCCACGACAGCGTGCTGTGTTGTTTCCAGGCTTCGCCACTTTCGTGCAGGCTCGCCGCCATACCCCGCCGAAACAGGTTCGTTAACCTACGGACCGACAGTTCGCTTCCGGTTACTCCCCACCCCGCCTCGCGACGACGCAGTTACCTTCAGCTACGGAGCTGTGGCCAACTCCGACAGGGACTTTCACCCTGCAAATGGCACGCCATCACGGGCGTACACGAAACCGCTCGCGCGGTAATGGGGCGCCGATTGAGCTCTGGTGGCAGGTGAGAGGAAACCAGCTCTGTTTCCATGTTGGGTACGAGGCAATCCGCCTCGTTCCTCAACAGGAGCAGAGCCATGACTCACACCAGCCAGGATATCAGTCCGCTGCGCCAGCGCCTGATCGACGACATGCGCATGCGCAAGCTCGCACCCGGAACCCAATCCGGTTATGTCCGCGTGGTCCGTCAGTTCGCCGCTTTCCTCGGACGCCGGCCCGACACCGCCACGGTCGAGGACCTGCGGCGCTACCAGCTGCATCTGGTCGACCACGGCATCTCGCCCGTGTCGCTGAATGCCGCCATCACCGGATTGAAGTTCTTCTTCGACATCACGCTCAACCAGCCCGAGCTGATGGCCCGCATGCAGCCGGTGCGGGTGCCACGCACGTTGCCCGTGGTGCTCAGCCCCGACGAAGTGGCCCGCCTGATCGCCGCCGCCGGCAACCTGAAGCACCAGACGGCATTGTCGGTCGCCTACGGTGCCGGGCTGCGTGCGAGCGAAGTGGTGGCGCTGAAGGTCGGCGACGTCGACAGCCAGCGCATGACGCTGCGCATCGAGCAGGGCAAGGGCCGCCGCGACCGCTACGCGATGCTCTCGCCGGTCCTGCTCGAGCGCCTGCGCGTCTGGTGGCGGGTGGCCCATGCGCAGGGCCGGATGCTCGAGAGCGGATGGCTGTTTCCGGGCCTCGATCCGGTGGACCCACTCAGCACGCGGCAACTGAACCGCGCCATCCATGCCGCCGCAGAAGAGGCACACCTCGGCAAGCGCGTA
>NZ_JARESU010000232.1:0-8277 GCF_046027075.1 Paraburkholderia sp. RL18-085-BIA-A
CATTTGAAGGGGTGGTCCAGTTCACGTCAACGTTGTCGCCCGACGCGTGGAAGTCTGCAGTTGTTGGCTGCTTCGACTGGGACCCATTCGCGGCAAATCTACCCTTCGACGTGACCATGTTGCGGCAGGACGTGCAAACAATCATTTCTGAAGCGTTCACGTTGGCCGAAAACTATGACCCGACGGACCGGTCGCTGATTCTCGTGCCAACAGGTCTGGGCAAGAAGTTTAAAGAAGCCGAGCAAACGAAGGAGTTTGACCGATAGCTTCGGTCTGGAAATGGTTGCGGTCACAATCACCCACGTAGTTTCTGAAGCGTGACCGCGAAGACGCAGTCGACGGATGGTATGACGAAGGCCATGCTTGCCAACGATGCATGCCACTGCCGCTGTTGGCTCCTGCTGGCTTTGCGGGCACATCACCGGCTGGCTGGAATGTGACAGTCTGTCATGCAGCCAGTCGATGCTCGTAGTAAGGGCGGTCCCTGTCATCAAGTATTGCGTACAGAGCCGCGAGGTTCGACGCATCCGGCTTCAACCTGGCGTCTATGTTTTCCGGTTTTATCGGAATGATGCACCGGTCGTGACCGGCGGCGGCGACCTCAGGCGGGGGCTCGTCTGTAGTGGCCGCAAATGACAGCAAGTCCGGTTCGACGGGTGCGCCCCATCGAGTCCAAAGGCAAACGATATGCATCAGCTCCCCGTTGCTCGGGCGAAATTCCAAAACAACATTTTCGTCTCGCTCGTGAGTCTCGAGTAACGTCCCCTCCCTCGTGGACTTGCGGACATTTTCATAAAACACGTCCACAAGCATTACGCCGTGCGTGTGTCCGAACAGTGGTCAACCAGCGCTGCGGACCAGACGCTTTCGCTACTTCACCAATGTTCATCTCAGCCGCCTTCGCCTATCGATCACTGGCATACGACATACGCCGACCAAGCTTAACGCTGACGCCCGAATTCAATTGCCGCCACAGCACCACCGGAGCGACTTAGCTCAGCACCGTTGAAATTTTGCAGTAGCAGTACGTGAACTGCTGAATCGAGCCCGTCGGTGTCTGATGTAGCTCTGTCAAATGCTTCACGAGTTCAAAGCTGGGGCCGAATTCATCATGAAGAGCGTCGGGGTCATACCGAACGACGTCAAGCCCACTGCACCTGGTCGGACCTTCTGGACCGAAGGTTGCGACGATGACGCGGCCGCCGGACCTAACGGCTTTTGCGACTTGCCTCACATATGCTGCGCGCTCATCTGCATCTTTCAAAAAATGAAACACGGCTCTGTCGTGCCACACGTCATATTCGTGGCGAACGAAAGGAAACGTCGTCACATCCCCACACAGCCAGCCTACGTCAGCCGAGTTATCTCCAAGACGCGCTCTTGCCACGGCCAACGCCGTCGAAGAAATATCAAGAACAGATGGCCGCTGATAGCCGCGCGCCAGCAGGTCATCGACCAACGTAGACTCGCCGCCGCCGACATCGATGACGCGGGCGTCCCGATTCGGGGCAGCCTCCTCGATGAGTTGAAGTGACAACTCCAGGTGAGGCCGATACCAACTGACCTCTGTCGGCTGCTTGCTTTGATAGACCGCTTCCCAATGAGCTTCCGATTTCACGATTTTCTCTTGTGCTGTCCGGTTTCGTTATAGTAACTGAGGCGCCCGCGGTGCGTAATTGTTCAAACCGCCCGCCGCGCCGGCTCGCTACCCGCCGGAGTGCCAGCATCCGGAAGGACGGGCTGATTCAGTTCACGCCATGAAGACAGGCCACGACGCATCTGGGTTAATCAGCGCAACACGAGTCAGACTGCTGTGTCGGAGGGCACCTGCGGGTGCCGTATGAGCAGTACACGCAGCAATCTCCGGGCTTCGGGCTGAGCACTGTCTTGCAAAACTCGCATTCGTAAAACCACACACAGGAATCGGTGGGCATCGTCTCTTCTTTCCTGTGCCCGCACGCCGGACACGTGATGTTCGAATGCAGCACGACTGAAGCCATCACTGCACTTGCTTTACGTGAGACGGATAGCCAGCGTCGGCCGTAGCGTTCGTCAATGCGTCGACAGAAGCCCGCTCCGGGTCGAATACCACCTCCGCACGTTTGCTTGGGAAGTCGACCTTGGCCGAGGTCACGCCGGGCACTTTCTCAAGTGCCTTGCGAACCGTAATCGGACACACAGCGCAATCCATGTTCGTGACGTCAAGGGTGACCGTGCGAAGCCCCTCGGCCAGGGCCGTGGCGGTCAACACCGTCGCGACGAGTACGGCAATCAGTTTCTTCATGGCAGGTACTCAATAGAAGAGCGGCGCATACAGGGGGAACGACATCAGCGCGAGGGCGGCCGGCATCACGACCCAGAAAATGACGCGCTGACGACGTCGTACCGAAGACACCGCGCAAGCTTCGCCCACGGCACATACTTCGGACCTGGCGTAGAGCCTGCGAATAGCGACCGCGAAAAAGGCGATGGATATGGCGACAAATAGGGGTTGGAATGGCTGCAGTGCGGTCAGGCGCGAGCCCCAGGCGCCCCCGACTCCCAGCATGACAAGGAGCAAGGGGCCTGCGCAGCAAGCGGATGCTCCAAATGCGGCAGCGATTCCGGCTAGCAGGGAGCCGGTGGTGGCCCAACGAGGTCGCATGGCACTTCCTTTTCGGACTGGTTGAGTCTAGTCTAGGTGCGTACCTGAGTACGGAGTCAAGCGAACCATGCAGGAAATGACCATCGGACAGCTGGCTGAAGCGGCAGAGGTCAACGTCGAAACAGTGAGGTACTACCATCGTCGCGGGTTACTGCCGGCGCCACCGCGCCCAGCCGGCGGCATCCGCCGATACCCGATAGCCGTCCTGACCAGGCTTCGCTTTATCAGGCGGTCCCAGTCGCTCGGCTTTTCGCTCGATGAGGTGGAAGCCCTGTTGTCTCTGCACGATGGTCAAGCGTGCAACGCCGCACGCGCTATCGCCGAACACAAACTCGTCGACGTGCGCCAGCGCATCCAGGATTTGTCCATGCTGGAAGCCGCGTTGGCAACACTGGTACAGCGCTGCTCAACGTCGAAAGGCAAGGTGTCGTGCCCACTCATCGACACGCTCATGAACGACGGTGAGATGACCCAGTGAGCGCGTTATCTTTTCCTGAATTTTGCCGCGAACGCCTTTCCCTGAGAAAGCGACTCGACAGGCCGTCCGTACTCCCACGCCATCGCGCCTTCAGCAGCACTGCCCGCAACGCTGATGAAGATGCTGTCGGCGATACCGCCGCTTCTTACGAACTGTGTCCGCATGCCGAGTTGTTTCGTGCGTTTAGTCAACAGTGCAGCCTGGTTATCAAGGCCGGCAATGTACAGGAGGTCGGCATTCGCCGCCTTGATATTCGTGAGTTACGCGTTGAACTCCACGGCCTTGTCGTTCGTGTATTCCGACGCGACAATGTGTCCACCGGCCGCGACGACGGCCTTCTTGAATTCGTCTACAGCACCCTGGCCAAATGCCGTGCGGTCATCCATCACGGCAATGCGCTGTGCCTTGGTGACCGTTACCGCATACTTTCCTGCATTCCCGGAGTTCTGGGCGTCGGTGGCGATGATCCGAAACACGTTCTTCAGGCCTTGCCGGTTATAGCCGGGTTCGTGGCCGCCGGGTCAATCAATGGAATGCCAGCCTTTGCAAATATCGGTGACGTGGGTAACGCTACGCCGGAGTTGTAGTAGTCCACCACGGCCACCACCCCGTCGTCGACCAGTTTCTGGGCCACCTGCACACCAATGCGCGGGTCACCCTGGTCATCGACGGAGTCCAACTCGAAGCGCACCTCCCGTCCGTCCAGCTTGGGGTGCTGCGCGTTAGCTTCTTCGACGGCCAGGCGAACGCCATTCTCAATGTCCTTCCCGTTGGCAGCTCCGGCGCCGGTCAGCGGTGCTGACACGCCAATCTTCACAACCTGCTGGGCAAAGGATGGGTTGCTCGCAAGTACCATCGCGACGGCGGTCAGCCCGGCGGTAAAAAAATTTTCTTGAGCCGTTGCGCATCGGTTTACTCCCGGTGATGACTCTGGCGTGCGTGCCTTGTGGTTGAGAAACGATGGTCGACCCGGTATGAGCAACGACCAGTACCGTACAGCCCTCTTTCGATGAGGTGCTATGTCGCGATCCCGCTGGGTAGCACACCGTATGTCCCGGAAGGAAATCCGTACCGTCGTCGTCTGTGAACGCACCATCGAGAATCAGAATCAGCTCGGTCGAGTCGTGCAGGTGCTCGAACGAGCGCGCCCCTGGTTGCAGGCGCATCCAGTAGCTGCTCCAGGCTCCATTCTCATCATCGGCAACTGGAATCCAGAAAAAGCCAGGAAGCACTGCATCCCCAATCTTCATAGGCCGCCGGTCGCGCTCATCAATCGAATACCAACGGCGGCCGTTCTTGACCTTCAATCCGAAGAGAACCATTTCATCGCGCATTTTCCAGGTAGCCATTTTCTGTCGGTTCCGGTGAATGAAAGAAGAAACCTGTCTTGTCATGCCTCGGTCACTTGCTGCTTTCGCCGTCGAGGCACTCGACGTCAATCTGTCAATTGCGTGCCCGCCAGGTTGCGGCCATTGTTGGCGATTGCTGGCGATTGCTGGCGATTGCTGGCGATTGGCTCTGCGGTCGCGCCACTCGATAAGCGTTCGGCGATTCGCCAAATTCCTTTCTGAACTCACGACCAAGATGAGAAGCGTCGAGAAGCCGCAGGACAAGGCAATATCGGCGATGCTCAATAAAAACTTGCAGGACTACCGGCCCGAGATGGCTCATGATCTGCGAGCCCGGGCAACATGTTCGCAAGCACTCGCTACGTCGGGTAGGGACGGCCGTTGCCCTGGTCGGCTTCCTATATGGAAAATTCGCGGCACCGCTGGACCAGAAGTGCCTGACCTATTTTCAGTTGGAAGGCGCAATCGCCGGTTGTGCTCACAGCCCTGTTCACAGAGCCGGCAGACCGGGCAAGCGTATGTAGTTTTCGATGAGCCTTGGCAGGTCTGTCTCGTCGGGCAGCGTGCCCAGCGGCTGTGTGTCCCGAAACAGATGCAATGGCAAACCACGAATACGGCGGAAACCATTCCGCTCTCACTGTGACGCCACCGATGACTCGTAGCCGTCCCGTATCACTGAGGAATTCAGCATGAATCTTTCCTCCACCGACGCCTTTGCTGGCGACAACTGGCACTGACCGAAACATGATGCTCGCCTGCGGTCTCTGGCTGCTAAAAAGCGGATTCTCGTGTATTCAGCTATCCATAATAAATAGAACACGGCCTCGGCGTTTGCGCCGACCCTTTTAGTCGGCGACGAAGACTAAGGTGACTGATGATCTGAGGCATTGAGAGGCAAGTTGCATGCCGTGCGTAGTCGCGTGATTGTCGTCAAAGAAAAGAGAGGAACGGCACATTGGAGCCCCTCTCGAATTGGCAGAAGGTTTGCGCCCGACCAGACGTTAGATGGGGCTGCGGTCAATCTCGCCACGTTAGGTCAGCTTACACATGCCGCCGTTATGCATGAGCTACGTATCTTCCGACGGAGGTTGTGAGACTGGCGAAGGCGTGCCAACGTCTGCTGCCACCTTTCAATCCTGCTCTCCCGTGTTCCTTCGTTGAGCAAGGCTCTTTTTCATCTGTCGACCATGCCTCTGCGCTGTAGATATACCAACGTATAAACGGGATACGCGAACGTGGCGTCAGCGTATCCATCTGTAGAGTAGACTGGCCTTTCACCAAACCTTACTCTTCTCTTACCGAAGCAGCGCTCGCAGTTACCTCAGCACAAGCTCGCTACGCGGCCCGACGACCTCATTGCCTTTTGGATTACCTAGCCCGACTGGTTCTCAACTTGAATGTACTCAAGGAATCGGCGCGTTAACTGCTCTGCACTACTGGATATACATCGGAAACAACGCGTTTGCGGAGTACACGCTTGTGCCCGGACTCGGAAGGAACATCTGTCGCCGTGCTGTGGACGCTTCCGCAGCATGCGTCCAGGACCCTGAGGTGAGAGATTATGCGGCCTCATTCGTTACTGGGACTGATGACCAATCGCTTTCGCTCGACCGGCGCATTGGCACCTGTGAACGGCAGTCGGGCCGACGCGTGATGAATGCGATGCCGGCGCTTACCACATCCTCACAGCACGCAAAAATGAAAACCATTCTTATCGTAGAAAGCGAACCCAGCATCGTGACCGCATGGAAAAGTGTCCTTCAACTGGAAGGCTATCTAGTCCTGACAGCCAGCAATGGCCGTGAGGCGCTTTTCTCCGCCAATGGAAGAAAACCCGACCTCATCATTACAGACCGGTCGATACCACTAACGGGTGGCGTTGAGTTTTGCCGCCACTTGAAGCAAGGACCAGAATTCTCGCGAGTTCCAGTCATTCTCACCAGCCCTGAACATTTAAACCCGTCCGATGCAGGAGTAGGCGACAGTTTCTTGCTTAAGCCCGTGTCCATGGACATGCTGCTAGCAGCGGTACGACGCCTTTTGAACGCGTATTCATGACGTTCTGTAATATCCTGCTGGATGGCGTCGCCTAGCATCCTTCCGAGACGCCAGCTTCGACCTGGTCGCCGGGCGCATCAGCTGGATGCGGAAGCCGGCGGCTTTTAAGCCGGAGCGGGTGCTCAGCACCGGCGTTGTCACCATTGGCGTCGCAGCACGACGATAGGGCCCAGGCGGGGCGACCTGGCTGTGGTTAAAGACAGAGCGCTTCACACCAGGAGACACGGGGGAAGCCGAACTCTGGTAGCCGGGGGCAATGATAAAACGCCCGCAGCAAACCGTTCAATGAATCGGCTGCGATTGTACGCAAGGCTCGTGCACTACGCACGCGAGTGTTCCGCCTGATTGTCTTCCGCATTGGGAAGCGGCCGTAGCACCCGCCCCCCTGCATTAGGCATCACAGTAGAGATTGCGTGCTTGAATATCATCTGGTGTCCGGAAACGGACTGCAGGATAACTACGTATGAGTCGAACGACGCGACCTGGCCGCTCAATCTGATTCCGTTAATCAGGTAAACGCTTGCGGGAGTCTTTTCCTTGAGTAGTGACTGCAGGAATTCGTCTTGAACTGAGGCTTGATTTGACATATTGTTCTCCGCCGTCGGTTGCCGCCCGTGACAATGTACGCTTACACTTTCAAAGAACGAGTGAGGTGTTTTTGGCGATTTCGACCGCTAGCTGCACTACGTTTTCACACATGGATAACCTACTCGTGGACTCGGAGGGCCGGGCACAATAACAAATTTTGGTTACTTGTCCCGTCCTGATATCGTCCGCGAACAAAACATCCCGCACGTAACGGCAGGCCAAGCGCCGTCCTGGTTGCCTCAGAAGATGAAGCGGGCCCAACAAGAAACTGCAACACGAGAGTCTCCGTCCGACCAGATGTGCAGTCAGCCGCACCGTCATTCGTCAATAACGGTGCGCGCGGAGAAGCCGCCCCCCAAGGGAACGGCCCAATGGCTGCGGGAAGGCTGGTGTTTGGGCTTGTTACAGCGGCGTGATGTTTGCAGCCTGTTTGCCCTTGGGTCCTTGCTTGACCTCGAAGCTCACCTTCTGCCCTTCCTGCAGCGACTTGAAGCCCTCTGCCTTCACTTCCGAAAAATGCGCGAACAGGTCGTCACCCCCGTCGTCTGGCGTAATGAAGCCAAAGCCCTTCGCATCGTTGAACCACTTCACAGTACCGGTTGCCATGCTCATTCCTCATTGATTGATTAGACATCGCGCGAGCACCCTCGCGCGTACGAGAATTCAGGGAAAAGTGGAAGAACAACCGGAGGAGTATCGCTGCAGGGCCAAATATACGAACGGCCCGTAACTGCCACCTGAAGCCTGTATTGACGTCTATCGAAATTTATACGACGGCTCGCCGTGAAGGTCAATCAGCGTTTATACGTTCCTGCTCGCACTGCGAGGCGCGAGTCTTCGTCATCCAGAGTCACTATCCGTCCAGGCAGGTGTCGTTGACCTCGCTGCCGATAACACTTAGCCAGGCGCGGCGCCACTGCATTGGAACAGGGTCTTGTTGTAGCGGCCGCCGCGAACCCCCGGGACCAGACAATCCACGAGACGTCCTGGCGGCTCTCAGCCAGGACGTCGAATTGTGAGGCGAGCATCCCACGATTCGTCTGTCGCCTCTTCCCCCTTAACCCATGTGCAGGCCACCGTTCAGCGAAAAGTCAGCCCCTGTGGCGAAGCCCGCTTCGTCGCTGGCAAGCCACGAAACAATCGAGGCAATTTCGGTAGCG
>NZ_JARESU010000233.1:0-8229 GCF_046027075.1 Paraburkholderia sp. RL18-085-BIA-A
CGATGCCGTACCTGCGCAGAATCTTCTGGATGATCTGCGCTATCGTGAGGTGCTGATAGACCTCCGTGTTCGTGACAGCCTGGAGCCGTCCGAAATGCGACTTCAGGACGATTTCGTACCTGACATAGTCCTTCGTGTTCTGCACCGTCGAGAAGCGTTCGATGTACCCAGAAAACTTCTTCACGGCGCCATCGTCGGCCACTACGGAAAAGCAGGCGTCCAGGCTCAGGTAATCGGTGCGCGCAAGCTGCTGCGGGTGGGTCAACTCGATACGTACTTCGGTCGGTGCGCCCATCTTTTCGGTCGCCTTGAATGACACAACCGACAGCGCCGCCGCACTTGACGTACCGGGCACTTCGAGAAAATACGCCTGACGTCCCGCGACGCCCTGCCGTAATGGATCAAACTCTGCCACTCCCTGCTCCCTGAAAAGACCAGCGACGCAGCGTTAGCTGCCAAACCTGTTAACTGACCATTCAAATCTCTTCAGGTCAACGGAATTAATATGGGATAGACGCGTCCTGACAATCCTTGAAGAAAATCCGGCACGTCTGATTCATCGTGCATCAGGACGGCTTCTATTGCCGCCTTCCGGCAAGTGACCTGTTCTTGCCCGCCGCCTGTCGGCAAGAGTCGCGACAGCCAGAACCGCACAGAACAGCGCGATACAACCCGCCGCCACGCAGAGATAGAGTACTGATGGATCATTCATAGGATTCCTGTATTTTTTAGACAGAGAAAAACCCGTCCGGGAAAACAGTACCTAGTGAACGCTGACGGACACCATGAATGGCCACGGATTGCACATGGTGTCCTCACCGGGTCCGGCAGACCATTGCAGCGCACTGATTGCAGCCAGCGAACCCATATGCGTGCTCACCTCAGCCGCGCATTTTTCGCAGAATATCTGGAGCGTGGCCGCGAGCAGGGCGCGATCCTTCGCCAGTCCTTCGTTCCGCGTCAATACGGGTGCCATTTCAGTAATGCCAGCAAGCGCCTCAGCCTGGCGACACGCAAATTCAGCGCTCTTTTCAAGCAGGACATGAAGTGCGGGATTTTCCTGCACAAGCCGGCGATTGGAATCAGTGAGTTCGGCAAGCGTCGCGGGGGGATCGCTTTTCTGCATGGTGCGCCCTTCTTTCCGTGGGAGTGAGAGAAGGGCCGCCCAGCGTCGCAAGCGATAGGTGGGGAGCGGGCACAGTGGTGAAGTTGGCGGACCGGGGTAATACCAAACCGGCAGACCCGAAGGTCTCTTCACCACGGCCCGCCCCTTTCGAACAGAGGTCGCGCAGCAGCAGACGCACACCTGTCTGGGCAGGTGTGCGGGTACTACCTACAGGCCGCCAAGCCTGGCCCGTCGCTGTTTTGACGGCACTTCAATTATCAACAGATGACGAAAAGATTGGTTCGCTCTTGGGCGGGCGTACCCTCAGGCGAAAGCGCGGGCACCTGGAGCGCGCCGGCATGGCTTTATATATCGGTGACCGTGTTTGAATTGCCCTTGATGTGAATCAATGTGCGGGCACCGACAGTGACAGCCATGCCGACTTACAAGTCATTGAGGGTGATCCGGTATGGAGTGCTTTGAGGTACACCGGAGATCGCGCGCCAGCGGTCACGGAACTGGCGAAGCGTTAACAAACCGCCACGAAAACAAGTGTCACAGAAGCCTCAAGCAGCATTTCCGCGCGTCCGCGTCTTCATCCCATCGACGAGCGTCAACCGCCCAGTCCGGTTGAAAGTGTGAACGCGGTCAATACTCGCATCCCAGTTCGCCTCGATTCGACTCACCGGCGTTTCCCTGTAAGTCGTCTCATCGATCACATCGATGCGTTGAAACGACATCGCGCGGCCGTATTTGCCGCTGCAATCCTGGGCCGGCCGATACCACTGCCCCTGATGCTCGAAGATATTCCCGCCGGGCCGAGCCGACCGAATATCCGAAACGATCGGATTGCAAGGATGCGGATGCCAATCCTGCGTTAGCAACGAATCCGACCAGAACAGAAACAGCTCGTCGGAGAGAGGCGCATACTCGCTCTCCCGCATGCAGGCGAAGAGCCAGTACTTGCCATCCTGACGCCAGATCGTCGTATCGACGGCCATGACGTCGTCCATCAGGTTCATGACGTGTTCCCACTTATCCGGGAAATGCGTGCACCGATAGATCTCAATGGCTTTACTCTCGTTCGTCTCCGGAATCATGTAGAGCTCGCCGTCCTCTTCGATCATGAACGGATAGGACAGGTGATACGGCCGCTCCAGAATCTTGACGGGTGGCAAGACCGGTTGATCGTTTTCATCGAAACGGATAACCGACAGATGTCCCCGGTTCTTCGAATACTCGAGTTCTTCGATAAACACCGCATACTCGCCATTCCTTTCGACGACGAACGGGTCCGCCCAAAAGCGGTCCTTCGGCGGCAGCAGTTCCTTGAACTCGAAAAGACGATCGGGCAGATCGTCTTCCTTGCCGAAGTGGTACAGCAGCATCCACTGCTCGAAGGTGCGCAGGCTGCTCGCTTTCTTCGCGGCCGTGCGCGCCAGCAACTGGCCGATGAACTTGCCATAAGCACCGCTGGTCCTCGGCTCGGCGATTTTCTCCCCGGAATAAAACGCCGGAACCGCTTCGGCCTTCGTGTACTTCGTCCTGAAGTTTTCCACGCCGATCTGCTTCAGCTCGCGCAACTTGCGCGGCGCGAAGGAAAGCGTCTTCCAGTAGCAATGACTGCGATTCCGGTGAATCGACACGGGGTATGTCATCGACCACGATCTTTGCAGCGTATGCTCGCGCTCGCCCGCTCGCGTCTGGAACTGCAAGGCTGACGCCGTCGTCGTACGGTCGAGCAGAATGTCCCACACGCCAATCGGTCCACCGCGCTCGACAGGCTCGTCGCCATGCCGATACGACCAGATACCGCAAGAAGCCGTATCGAAGATCTCGCCGCACGGACGCAGCGGCCCGAGTCGCAGGAAAACCGTGATGCCGTATCCGGCGATTCGCGTCAGGTCGCGGACATCGAAATGGTCACCGCACTCCTTGCTTTCCACTTCGACGTTCAATGTCGGCACATTCGGCAGCGTTGCCGTCAAAGGCTCGGTGCTGAACGCGTCATGACTCACCTTAACGAGTCGCTTGTCGAGCGCCATCCACAGCGACAGCAGCCACGGACTCGCCTGCGACGCGCTCTTCTGCGCCAGCCGCGGCTGATACGCGTACTTGACGACGAGAGCGATTTCGATGCCCTCCTCTGCAGCGATCAACCCCAGCATGTGATTCACCCATGCCGGGACCGCCAGATCGTCGACGAGAAGTCCAACCCTTATCGTGCTCATCTTTGATTGTCTTCGTGGAACCCGCGCATCATTCGACCGTCACCGATTTGGCAAGATTGCGCGGCTTGTCGACGTCGGTGCCGCGCGTGCACGCCGTGTGATACGCGAGCAGCTGGAACGGCAGGACGTGCAGGATCGGCGACAACGGCCCGTAGTACTCCGGCATCTGGATGACGCGCAGGCCTTCCTCGTTCTGCAGGTTCGCATCGGCATCGGCGAAGACGTACACCTGGCCCCTGCGCGCGCGGACTTCCTGGATGTTCGACTTGAGCTTCTCCAGCAAGCCGTCGTTCGGCGCCGTCACGATGACCGGCATCGCTTCGGTCACGAGCGCGAGCGGTCCGTGCTTCAGTTCGCCGGCGGGATAGCCCTCGGCGTGGATGTACGAGATTTCCTTGAGCTTCAGCGCACCTTCCATCGCGATCGGATAGTGCGATCCGCGGCCTAGGAAAATGGCGCCGTCCGTGCGCGCGAGTTCATGCGCCCACGCGATGATCTGCGGTTCGCGCGCCAGCACACTTTGCAGCGCCGTGGAGAGGCCCGAGAGCTGCGAGCGATACGCCGCTTCCTGCTGCTCGTCGACGTGCCCGCGCGAGCGGCCGAGGGTCACCGCAAGCAGGAAGAGCGCGACGAGTTGCGTGGTGAATGCCTTGGTCGATGCGACACCGATCTCCGCGCCCGCCTGCGTGATGAACGACCAGCGCGACTGCCGAACCATCGCGCTCGTCGCCACGTTGCAGATCGCGAGCGTGTGCTCGTGCCCGAGCGACTGCGCATGCATCAGGGCGCCAAGCGTGTCGGCGGTTTCGCCCGATTGCGAGATCGGCACCACGAGCGTGTTCTTGCCCGGGATCGTCTCGCGATAGCGGTATTCGCTGGATATCTCGACTTGCGTCGGAATCTTCGCGATCGATTCGAACCACGTCTTCGCGGTCATCGCGGAGTAGTGGCTCGTGCCGCAGCCGAGCAGCAGGATGCGGTCGATCGGCGCGAACGCGTGGGGATCCGTTGCGCCGAAGAGCGTCGCGTCCAGCGCGCTCTTGCGGGGGAACGTCTTCGCCACCGCGAGCGGCTGCTCGAAAATCTCCTTCTGCATGAAGTGGCGATACGGCCCGAGCGCTGCTTCTGCCGGCGGATGGCGCAACGTGCGCGCTTCGCGCACGACCAGCTCGCCGTCGCGATTCATGATCCGGTTGCCGTTGCAGGACAGATCGGCGATGTCGCCGTCCTGGAGGAACACGAAGCGGTCGGTGACGTCGGACAGCGCGAGCGGGTCCGATGCCAGAAACGATTCCGTGCCGCTCAGCCCGATCACGAGCGGCGAGCCGTACCTTGCGCCGACCACGCGCTCCGGTTCCGACTTGCAGAACACCGCGATCGCATAGGCGCCGCGCAGCTCGGTGACAGCGCGACGTACGGCGTCCGCGAGATCGCCCTTGTAGTGGCTGTGGATCAGGTGAGCGATGACTTCCGTGTCCGTCTGGCTCGCGAATTCATAGCCCGCGCCGCTCAGCGAAGTCTTCAGCATCTCGAAGTTCTCGATGATGCCGTTGTGAACGATCGCGATCTCGTCCTTCGAGAAGATCGGATGTGCGTTCTGCGTCGCCGGTGCGCCGTGCGTGGCCCAGCGCGTATGCGCGATGCCCGTTGCGCCTTCGACGCCCGTCTCGCGGACTTCCTGGTCCAGCGAGCGAACGCGTGTCAGGCTGCGCACGCGATGGGGCGCGCCGTTGCGAAGCACTGCGACTCCGCACGAGTCATAGCCGCGATATTCCAAACGCCGCAAGCCTTCGAGCAATACCGGAACGATGTTGCGTTCCGCGACCCCCGCCACGATTCCACACATATTCACCCTCCGACGATGGTTTGGTCCGCTTCGCGAATCAGCACTGCTGGCAACATCGCGTGGACCTTTTTTAAAGCATCACGTGTTGCGCGAAATCAGTCCGTTGCTTTGCGCATACTTTTGATCTTCAACGTATCCGAATGAAATCGTTCGGTTTCAAACAGCAGCTCGTACGCTCACATCAAACCGCTTCCCCAAGCAATTGATCGGCGCTGTGGCTCAGGAGCTGCATCATCGCGGCCTTCGCAGCTTCCGCATCGCTCGCTTCGATCGCGCGCACGATCTTGCCGTAGTCCGCGAGATCCGACTCGTGCGCGAGCAGCGTTTGCATGCGCGAGATCGGCCGCATCGCCCTCAGCCCCGTCCGTACGACGCTGCCCATTTGCCGGAGCAGCTCGTCGCCGCTTGCGTCGACGATCGCTGCCTGCAGCGCGTCTTCCGCGGCTCGCTGTGCGGCGATATCCGCGCCCGCGTGCACGAGGTTCTGATACGCAGCGGTGATCGCGATGCGCTGATGCCGGTTCGCACGCGTCGCCGCGAACGCGGCCGCACGAGGATCGACGAGCTTGCGAAACTCGATCAGCCCGCGCAGATACTCGGGATCGGGCGTGGCGCGCAGGCGCCACTCGGCCACTTCGTGATCGATGATCAGCCAGTCTTTCGTGGGCTTGATGCGCGTGCCGGTCTTGGGCCTGACATCGAGCATCCGGCGCGAGATAAGGATGCTGAGCGCTTCGCGCATGATGGCGCGGCTGACACCGATCTTCTTCGACAGGAGAACCTGCGGAGGAAGCACGTTGCCTTCGTAGTCGCCATTGATAATGCCGGTCACCAGTTCATTGACCACTCGCTTGACGAGGGATGCTTCGTATCCGTGATTCATTTTTTTTCTCGTGGTATCGCCCGGCGCGCCAGGTGTTTGCCGCTCCCGAGCGGATTGTCGCTAGTGTTTGCAAGCCGGCGCGATGGTCTCCTGCATGTCCCCAAGCGGCGGATCGTGCTGCCCCGCAATCGGGGCGCGTCCGCTCGCAGTCCTTGTGAATGACGGCTGGTTCGCAAGCGATAAAGCGTCTCTCCGATGTTCCGCCAGTGTCTTGCGCACGCCCTAAAGTGCAGTGCGCAAGAGCGGTTTTGATCGGGTCTTCGGCACGGTAAATAAGACTGCTTCGTCGTGCTCTTATGCAAAGATATGTTGCACTGGGATGCGCCGGCTTAACGTACGTTCTCACACACTAATCGCCTGTTGGACGGAAGAACAACACTGTCAAAGTTCGCTCGTCCTTGCACGTTGGACGTTCGCGTGGGAGAAGTATGGGAGATGAGTCGAGCGGATGGGGCGACACGGTTTCACGCGTGATCGTGTGTGTCCGTACTCTTGAGCGGCTCGATGCCAAATCAGTGACACGCCGCTCGCGAAAGCGAAAGCAGCAAGCCGGGGCCGCATGGCTCGATACATCAATGACGCGGACGCTCCGCGCCACGCGGCGCGATGACCGGCGCTTGCCCCATGATCATCATCCAGCGCGGCGACCTGAAGTGCACAATCGCCACGTAGAGCCGCACGTAGACCACGACGAACGCGATGGTCGCCGCGGCGAGCGCGACGGGCGTGTCCCAGAAGAACGTGGCGGGCGCGATGCCGACGAGGCTCAGCACCCACAGATAGAGCGAGGTGCACGAGTTACGCAGCGCGCGCTGGCGCAGGTTGTTCGCGTCGAGACCCTTGCGCACGACACGCCGGTACACGAGCGAATGCAAGTGAAGTCCGTCGGGCTGGCCTGCAGGCCGGCCGCGCACGATCTTTCGGCGATAGATCGAGAACAGCGTCTCGAAGACCGGATAGACCGCGACGGCCATGGTGTACCACGCCGACACGCCCGGATTGCGCACGATCAAGAGGACCAGCAGCTCCGCCATGATGAAGCCGACGAAGTAAGCGCCGCCGTCGCCGAGGAAGACGGAAGGCACCGGAAAATTCCAGAGCACGAAGCCGCCGATCGCACCGATCATCGTCATCGCGATGCTCATGACGAGGTAGTCGTTGACACTGTGAGCCACGTAGCCGATCGACGCAAAAATCAAAATCGTCGTCACCGACGCGAGTCCGTTGAAGCCGTCGATGATGTTGACCGCGTTCGTCAGCCCGGCGACGCCGAGCATCGTGAAGGCGATCCCGATCGGCACGATGCGCAGCCACTGGTCGACGAGCGGCAGGTCCACGCGCGTGAGCGTCGCGTGCATGACGAGGCAGGCCGCGAACGCCGAAGCCAGTGCGCACAGCAGGCGCACGCTCGGGCTCACGCGCTTGGTCAGGTCCTCGATCACGCCACCTGCGAGCGCCGGCACGGCGCACAGCAGGAGCAGCAGCTGACTCATGGCGGAATTGGTCGCCCACAGCGGCTGCGCGACCAGCGTGACGGCCGCGGCGCAGGCAATGCCCACCCCGCCGATCCGGGGCACGGCATAGGCGTGGTTCTTCTGAATGCCGCGCAGGTCGTGATCCATCGAGAGCGACCCGTGCAGACCCGAACTTCGAACGATAAAGAAGATAACCAGGAATGAGACTACAAAGCCAACCGCAAGATTTAGCATCTCTGTGCGACTCCAAAAATTATCGGAGGAAGTCTTATATTTCTTGTCGCCTGACCGAATCGGTAGGACAAGGTTGATGAAAGCACACCGTCTCTCATTTGGGGTCTTGCCTCTATGGCATTCCCAACACAACCCCGGCGTGAACGTTTTATGAGCGGACAAATCAGCGTAAATGCTGAGGACGGAGTGGCAGTTTTTTCGTTAGGCATTAACGGTAATGGTTTAGACCCACCCTCAACTCTCCGCCTGAACGAATGGGGACTAACGGCGTGTATATGAAATGACAATTGGGCATGTTGAATCCGGTTTGAAAGGACGCGAGCACGCATCGGCCCGGCAAAGGCCGCGCCGATTAACCGCGAGTCAAGGCTGTTGCGAAGGATAGCTACGCCGTCATGCTGTGCGCATGACGGCGGCGTAATCGCTCAGTGAAAAGACACCTGCTCAGAGAAAGT
>NZ_JARESU010000234.1:0-8188 GCF_046027075.1 Paraburkholderia sp. RL18-085-BIA-A
ATGATCCGGGGTTCGGATCTGACAGAACTGCGCACGACGTACAACGGCAGCTACGGTGCGAGCATGCTGTTCAACGCCCGGGAAGTGACGTACTACGTCGCGCTGTTCCAGCAGAAGAACTTCTGGCGTGTCATCAAGACCGGGGACGACACGCGCGCTGAGTTGATCTACAGGGACTTCGTGCGCCAGACCCTGCAGTTGTCCGCCGTTGAAATCCGCCGCACGCGGCTCGAGGCGCAAAAGTCGGCGATCGAGCGGGTAACTGCGCTGTCCCAGGATCGTGCGAACCGCCTGCAGGCTGACCTCGATGTAGCAAGTCAGCAGCAGACAATCGTCACCAACCAGCAGCAGCAGACGCGTGCCGAAGCTGCGGCGATTGCGCAGCAGAAGACTGCCGCGCAGACCCAGTTGCGCGAAGCGCAGCGTCAGGTACGCGAACTTCAGAGTGAGCTGGAAAGCGGCTTGGGCGGCTTACACTGATTTTCAGCCGGTCCCTCTTCAAATGCACGACCCCGTCCGGTCCGCCGCGCGGGGTTTTGTTCGTGCACCGACGCACGTACTTCGCTCACCGCCGCTATAAGGCCGTGGCCCTGCTCGCCGGCATGGGCGATCTCATTGGCCGGGTCCGGCACGAGGCATGCCGGTGGCTATCGGTGGGTTCGTCGGACGTTATCCCGTCGATTCTCATCATCAATGTTCACGCAGTGAGGCACTTCAGACATACGCGTCGTCCGGCTTGTCGCCGAGCGCTATCTCACCGCTTCCGGCAAGGTCGCGCGCGACATCCAGTACCTTGCGCTGTTGTGCTTCAACTTCGGAGAGCCGCACCGGGCCGCTTGCCTCCATGTCTTCGGAAAACTGCTCAGCCGCGCGCTGAGACATGTTCGACATAAATTTCTGGCGCAGCTCGGGCGACCCGACCTTCAGTGCAAGAACCAGTGTCTGCGAGTCGACTTCCCTGAGCAGGAGCCGGATCGCCCGATCATCAAGTACGACCAGGTTCTCGAACGTGAACATCTCGTCAATGATCCTTTGCGCGAGATCAACGTCGTAGCTGCGTACGTTCCCGATCACCGATTCTTCATGCTGGCTCGACAGGTAGTTGAGGATTTCCGCAGCCGCGCGAACGCCTCCAACCGCCTTGCGTTTCACGTTCTCGCTGCCAGACAGCAACTCTGTCATCACCTCATCGAGTTCACGCAATGCGGCCGGCTGGATGCCATCGAGCGTGGCGATGCGCAGCAGCACGTCGTTGCGCGTGCGTTCGGTGAAACATTCGAGCACGCTGGAAGCGTGGTCCGGATCCAGGTGCACCAGGACTGTCGCGATGATCTGCGGGTGTTCGTTTTTGATCAGTTCGGCGACGGCTGGCGCATCCATCCACTTCAGGCCTTCGATGCCTCCAACGTCGTCACCCTGAAGAATGCGGTCGATGACGTTGCCAGCCTTGTCTTCGCCGAGCGCCCGGGTCAGCACCGACCGGATGTAATCCTTCGAGTCCAGCGACAGCGTCGTGTGCGCTTCTGCTTCCTTGATGAAGTCCTGCAGCACGGTGTCGACGGCACCGCGTGTGACGTTTTTCAGCGCGGCCATTGCGCCAGTGATCTTCTGCACCTCACGTGGGGCGAGGAACCGGAAGGCTTCGGCCGCTTCGTTTTCACCGAGCGACATCAGCAGCAACGCGGCCTTGTTGATTCCTTCGGCGTTCACTGAGCGCTCCATGACTTGCCAACAGCGACTGCAACGATCTTCCGATCGCTCTTTGCCAGCAATCGTGCGTGGTTCAGTTTTTGTTCGAACGCTGGGAGCAATGCTCCATCCTTCAGTCGTCTGCGTCCCGGAGACGTCAAACGACGACGGACCCAAGGCCGGCCACGACGTGGCGGAACTACGTAGCGGACACGTTGTGCCTGCCGGTCCGCCTTTGGACCGGGATCGTACGCCAACGTGAACGTTGCGGGATTCATGTGTCGGCATCTCGCCCGCGGCGTGCGGTCAGGTTGACCCACTCGCAAGCGTCGTGCCCGAGCCTGCCCACTTCGCGCCATACGGCGAAGGGAATCTCCCGACGGGCCGCATGGCGATCGACGAGGCCCTGGCATGCTGCGGTCATCTGTCGAAGCAGCACAATCGCATGCGTTTCAGGGCCTTCCCCGTGCTGGTCGAGCGCCGTCTTCGCCTCCTGAGCCCGTTGAACCATAGTCCGCCATTGAGAGTCCCGGATTTCCTGAGCGTAAGTGCCGCGCTGCGCGAGCGCGCTCGAAACAATGTAGAGGTTTTTGAGCGCACTGATGACCTCGGGTGGCGGCACGACGCAACCTACTCTGCAGTCCGGTTGCGCGTGCGTCATCAGCATGCCCTCGAGAGGTCCGCCAGCGGTGCGATCGCAGAACCCGTTCTATAAGAAGTCATGCCATCCGCTGAGGAACGGGCGCAATGGAAGACGCTAGCCAGGCGGTGTAGGTCCGGCCTGGGTAGGGGTGCATGGAAGGTGCCGGTCAAGGTGGCGCACATGGGGCGTGACGAGTGTGGTGTGTTAGGGATTCGCCGAACTGCTCGGGTCGTTTTTTGCTCTTCGCACGGGTATGTTTAACCGATAAGGAAGCAATAGCCGGACGACTTTAGTGATTGCGGCCGAAGCACGCCTGAGCGGCTTCGGCGGGCGACAGGCCGGCGTCGAAATAGCACGAAGACGCTTTATGGTCGCGGGGTCGGGATAATACGGCGGGCAGATAAATTCCGCTTCGACGGCTTCCCTGTACCAGGCACGCGTCCACTAGTCCAGGCCCTGTTCGTATATCAGCGATACGTATTTCGACTGGTTAAACATGGTGGTTCCGAAAGCTCAATAGACGCGTTCGCCAGACATGATCGCCCGGACACTGCGTGCGGGTAACCAGCCGACGCGACCGCGCCACTCACTGCGGTACCGGGACACTACATTGCGCGACCGGGGCGCCGAGCAGGTCGAGCAGCGCAGATAGTCGATTCCGGTCCTGCGCCGACAGCCCGGGGCGTACCAGCAGGCACTCGATCTGCGATATCCAGTAGTCGCGACGGAGAAGTTGCGGGCGACGAACCAGCGCGTTCAGCGCCTTCTCCATTTGTTCAATGTCGGTCTTTACCGTATTCACGTTTGTCTCCCTCGGCGATCCTCTGAAAACCTGGAATGTCACATCGGCTGTCGCAGTTGCGAAGCCGACACCCGCTCGAATGCCAGACCGCTGCCTCGGTCATCTATGCAGCCTTGACAGCGGTCAGGCACAGACTGCGACCCGACACGCGTCACCAGTAATTGAGCCATATCGCCACCAGGACGTAGGCGAGGACAACGAGCCAACGCAGGATAAGGCTACGGGATGTGAACATGGTCTATACGTGCGCTCATTCGTACTTTCAGACCGGCTCCGCAGCAGTCCATCGTGTCCAGCCGCTTTGTCCACCCGCGTCGGCGACGCGCAAGGCACGGGAGCCGTCGGTGAACGTCAGGCATTCAACGCGAAGACGCCGGTCTGGGTCAGTGCCATCTGCAAGGAGATCGCCGCCTTCATGCCTGAAATGCAGCTTGCCTTCCCGCAGGATTTCCAGCGTCGGCTGGCCTGCCGGCCACGGTCGTTTGCGGGCCCACCGGTTCAGGAGCGTCGCGGCAATCTCGGCGTCGAACATGTTGAACTTTCCTCAGCGGGCTGACATTCCTGAAAGCCCAAAGCCAGTATTAGCGCGCTTCTTGCGCAGCCTTAAAAACTACCGTCACGCCTGGATACGGACGCTCTCTTCGCCCGGTGCACCTGACGCAGCAACCAGACGTCGAAGCCTCTTATGGCAGCCAGACTGACAAGTCTCGGGAGCAACACCGGCCACAGCTTTCGGGCAAACGTTTGCTTTTGCATGTCCGACGGTAGGCACGGTATGGATTGATTTGACATGTATTACGGCGTCCGTTCCCCCTATTTAAACTGGTGTAAACCCTTAATTCACCAACTGCCTGCTTGGGCGCGCGGCAGTGCCATAATGTGGGCTGCACAGGTTTTGACATGGCCCTCAAATTGTCCAGAATCCTTTGGCCGGCACGACCTGTCGGCTTTTTTTCGGACGTGACACGAACGAATGCGCCAACGGGAACGCTGACCAACAGCGATAAATCGACGCATCAGGGTGCTGGAGACAAGGACCCGCCATGCGTGTGACCTCTCCTAGCTGCCACATCCTGTTGCGTGCGAGGCCGGGGATGCACGTCATGTTCTCAAGACATCGTCCTCGCGCGCCGATATCCATTTGTCAGGAGGCGTGTACCGAATGGTGTCGGACGTAGTTATTCTGTCCTTGAGCGCGCGCGGCAATTGTGCGGCCCCGTTCTTGCCGTCAGTAGTCAAATGCCCCTGCGGTCACCGGCGGCCATAGCACGCGAGACCTTCGCTGCCCAGTCGAACGGACAGGTTGATGGCACGAATGATTCCGATGACCATCAGTACGGCGATTACCGGGCCGATACCGCCAGAACCCCGGATCACGGCCTCCACGCCCGCAATAGGTTTTCATGTCAAAGAATGCACGAAAAAAGTCCCCGCACCGTTTCGGCAGGACCCCGCTGACCAAAACGATGCTTCTGCCGCCGACGCCAGAGACGCTACGTGAGGTTTCGCTACGCTATCACCTTGCACTGGCAGCGTGGCGCAACGGGACCGGAAACAGGGCACTCCTCCACGAATTATTCGTCGCGCTCTACCTGAGCTATTTCCTTGGTGAGGCGGGGTTCGGGGCCGAGACCCGCGAGTTCTACCAGGGCGCGCAACAGGCGCTGGATCGCTGTATCGCGCGTGCGGCGATCGAGAACAACTGGGGCATCGAGCCAGAAGATAGCGTGGTACTTGAGCAACTGTTGCGCCTGTACGATCAGCAGCTTGCAGCCGCCCCGACGTATGTTGCAGACGGTGCGCGGAAGCGGCTTTTACGTTTTGCGGATAGCGACGAATCGTTGCGTAGCGGCCAGCGATGATCGTCGCTGATCAGCCATGAAGCGACGTTGGTTTCCTGCCTTCCAACAGCCGCTCTACGTGCCGACGCGGCCGTTCACGGTCGAGAAATTCCGCTTTAGATACGCTACTTCCCCACCCTTTGAATTCAGTCGGCGTCGAGCAGCCCATTGTGCAAGCTGGGTGAGCATATGAACGTGGCGGCTAACAGTGAGATGATCAAGGGCAGCCCGCCCTAGAGGGATCCCTCGAACCGTTGCGATACCCACTCGAAAAGTACGCGCAGGCGATGGCTCATGTGTCGGTCTGGGTAATCGTGCGAAATCTGGCGGTAGCCACACGGAGAGCCGCTTGCAGCAAGGCTCGGCGGCTACACGGCATTCGCACAATCGGAGGATTCGCAAGCCATTGACCGATCGTGAATTTAGGACCAAACAGCCGATTGCTCGAAGTCGATTACCCCATTACGCGTTAGCGGTCAGTGTGGAGGTCGTGGACGTAGAGCGTGTGCGCCTCGAAGCCCCGCGCATGGATATCGTGCGCCTGAATCTCACATCACTCCGCGGCCGGGGCATGGATCTCTTCGCCGTGAGGACCGTCTGGCTCGCCCTCTACCTTGCAAACAAGCCGGGCATGCACAGGCTCGCTATCGACGTCATGCGCGCGGACGACATCTGCGGAAGACCTCGATGGGCGAACAAGGTTTGCCGTCAAGCGATGAGCGGAGCGATGCCTCTTACCCGACTGGCGCTCGATGGGCAAGAGACACGATGCGCTGAACCGCACTATCTAGGCTCGGTAAGCAATGAGAATTCTCTTCCACATCGGATGACGGCACCATGGTGAACTCGGTATACGGGGACCGGACCGGACCGGACCGGCGCGTTGCGCCAGCCGGTTCGTCTTGAACGCGGCAAAGTGCCTCCGACACGATTGGCACTGGAGTCATGGGTCGGTGCTTCGTCGGCGGGGGACGGTCAGGGTTGGCGCACTTGTATTCTTTTGCGCGGCTTTCCGATCCGACAACATGGTTCGAATGATGTACAACATACCCTCGCCCACGGAGCCGGGCCGTCCGAAAGCAATGCTCCCTCATGTGCTGCTTTCTTGCGCGCAAGAATGCAGCACTAGGCTAGCGCCACGACTGGCGTCACGCACGCCGCCCCGAAGCCGTGCCCACGAACATCTTCCCCCGTCGGCGCGTCTGTGCGGAACACGGCCACCGCCGCAGTAAGACGCCGGGACTGGTCCTCCAGCGAGCTGGCAGCTGCTGCAGCCTGTTCAACGAGCGCTGCATTCTGCTGCGTCACCTCATCCATCTGCGCGATCGCGAGGTTGACTTGATCGATGCCCGTACTCTGCTCCCCTGCTGCCGCCGCAATTTCCTCCATGATCGCGCTCACCCGCGCGATTGCATTGACGATCTCCTTCATCGTTACGCCCGAGCGCTCGACCAGTTGTGCTCCCGACTCCACCCGCGCGGTTGACTCGCCGATCAAGCCCTTGATCTCCTTGGCAGCCGCCGCGCTGCGCTGCGCGAGCGAGCGCACTTCACTGGCCACGACTGCAAAGCCCCGCCCCTGTTCGCCCGCACGCGCCGCTTCGACGGCAGCGTTCAGTGCAAGGATGTTGGTCTGGAACGCGATGCCTTCGATCACGCCGACGATATCGCCAATGCGGCGCGAGTCATCGACGATGTTCTGCATCGTGCCTACCACCTGCCCTGCGAGGTCGCCGCCCCGCGCGGCAAGGTCCGATGCGCCGTGCGCAAGTGAGCTGGCCTGCTTCGCATTTTCGGCGGTCTGCTTCACCGTCGACGTGAGCTGCTCGATGCTCGCGGCCGTCTCTTCGAGCGAAGCAGCCTGCTCCTCGGTACGTTGCGACAGATCGGCGTTGCCCGACGCAATTTCGCTCACTCCCGTATCGATCGATTCGCTGCCGTCCCGCACCGTGTTTACGGTCGAGATGAGCGCATCCTGCATCTGGCGCAGCGCGGCGGTGAGCCGGCCCATTTCGTTGTCGCTCGTCGCGGCGATGCGGCCCGTGAGGTCGCCGTCTGCAATGCGCTGGAACTGGGCGATGGTCGCATCCACCGGATGCACGATTGCGCGCACGAGTACCGCGCGGCCCAGCCACGCGAACACCAGCGCAAGCGCCATGCCGACCGCGACCGCGACGCTGACTGCATAGAAGCGGTCCTGCGCGTCCCGGTAGCGCTGTGCGCCATGATCGATCTGCAGTTGCTCAAGCGTGAGCATTGCCTTCTGGTAGCTGTTGTATAGCGACGGCAACTGGTGCGCCTGCATTTGCTGGAATGCTGCCTTGTCGCCACCCTTCAAAGCGGCGAGCGCCGGGGCGAGGCCTTGGTGCAGAAACGCGTCACGTTTGCCCTGCATGTCCTTGACGAGGGGCTGGCCCTCCGGATTCGCGCCCGCGAGGCTCAGATAGTGCGACAGACGGTCGTTTGACACCTGCAGATACTCATCGAAGCGCTTCAGGACTGACGCCGCCCCGTCCTGGTCGTTCAGGTCGACCAGCGACGCGTAGGTGGCCAGCGCAAGCCGCAGACGCAGCAACTGGCCGGCGCTATCTTCAAGATCCGCGACGGCGGGCGTATCGACCGTATACATCTGCTTTAGTGACGCGTTGCTGGCGCGTAACGACAGGAGCCCCGCAGCCGCGCCGGCCAGCAGCACGGCCCCGAAAAAGGCGATCATCAAGCTCAGGCAGGCACGAATCGACAGGCTCTTAGCATTTCTCTTCTCTATTCATTGCACCGCGCCGATTGGCGAGCCCGTGGCTGCACCTCGTCGGAACCGTTGCGCTTTAACTTCCCACAGGGTGGGTTCTTGTTCGCAAGCAAATGCCCCACAGTCGCTTATCTACGGATGACAAACGCTTCACGGCCGGTCGCCTTTGTACCTGTCCTGCAGCCATCGCAGCGTTAAGTGGTGCGCACAGTGGCTGCCGGTCCGGCCGCTTCGCATGCGCCAGCACGCGTTCCCCCTCATCTATGCCATCAACCGAACGAAAGGCAGATTCCGGCTGCCGGTGTGGTCAATGATTAAGCCGCCGCTAGTCAAGTCAGCCCGCGCAGACGTGCAGTTTGTCAGCGCGCGGCGGGGACCGAACCGATCGATGCCAATCGCGAAAACGAAATAACAAGCGTCCGGAACCCATAACGCGGAAGACTCAAAGCCGGCCGATATGCCTGG